>NZ_JBFWIR010000120.1:0-2551 GCF_050255895.1 Parachlamydia sp. | reverse complement strand
TAAAGTATCGGTTCGATTTGAGCCCATTCTTTATTGGTTAGGTCGCTCGGATAAGATTTGCGGTTCATAATAGACTCCTTGTGGAGTCATAAACTATACTAAACTTTTAAATTCAGAGAAAGTCTCTTAGATTTGGGTGTATTAACGGATCCAGTGCTATTTCTGAGTTCAAAAGAAGCTTCTGCAACTTTATGAACTTTAGTAACTTCTTCTTTTGGTTTGCTTGTATTAGCTTTTGATTTTGCAAAGGATGCAAAGCAGTCATGAAAGGGGTAGTCCGTATCTGGAAAGTCAAATCCTTGGCTTATTGTTGATGACGGATCGTAAGGATTGCACATAACTAAACTCCTGTTAAATATCTCATAAAAAAATGATCAGGCTATCTTTTCACGTAGTCGTGAAGGTTAAAACTTCCAAGAAGGCTAAATGATCATTTAAAATAAGGCAAGCAAAAGAAATCTTTTTTTATGCAGGTGGATGATTTTTGTTTTCCCCGTCTTTATTGTCATTAGAGGCTATTTTTGTTATTCTATGACTTTCAAGGATATGTGAAAAAGTGTTTGTAAATAAAAAATTGAGAGCGAGAATGAAATATTCAGAAAAAAAGACAAAATTGACAATGATGCGTAAATACGGAACATTTTTTATGGTCGCAAGTGTGGCCTTTATGTTGGGATTTTTGACAGGAATTCAATTTGAGGATCCTCAATCTTCTATCGCTAATGTCTCATTAGAAGCTTCAATGAATAATCCTAAATCTTTTGCTACCGTTTTTTCTCCGCGAGGAGCCATCACAATTGAGCGTCCAGGCTATACTTTAGAGTACGATGGAAGAACACGCAATGCGCAGTGGGTATACGAATGTTTGACATCTGACTGTTTAAAAGGAAAGGTTAGTCGCGATCATTTTCCGTTTCAGGAAGATCCACGTATTCCAAAAATTTTTCAAAATACATTAGAAGACTTCAAAGGATCGGGATTTGATCGGGGACATCTCGCTCCCGCAGCAGATCATCGCGTCAGTGTTGAGGCCATGCGAGATACTTTTTATTTGTCGAATATGAGTCCTCAAGTTGCACAATTTAATCGCGGATATTGGGTAAAGATGGAAAAATATGTGAGGGATTTAACAAAAAGTTGCAAATCTGTACACGTCCTTACAGGGCCCTTATTTTTGCCGCAAGTGGAAGAAAATGGGAAAAAATACGTCAAATATCAAGTGATTGGACCCAATAATGTTGCAGTGCCGACTCATTTTTTCAAAGTGATTGCCAAGGAAACAAGTGCGGGAAGAATGCAGACAGAGGCCTATGTACTGCCTAACCAACAAATTGCCAAAGAAATACCCCTTCATCAATTCAAAACAACCATACAGGAAGTCGAGAAAGTTTCCGGGGTATTGTTTCAGTAAGCTTAACCCAGCTCTTGTATGAGGTCGTAGAGAGTCTGAGTGCCCTTTAATTTTAAAAAGGCATTCAACTCTTCTCGACGCCTTTCAGAGAGCGATTGAACCCAATGTTGTAATTCTTTTAAATCATCAGATGGGTATTCTTTGATTCCTAAGTAACATTTGAAGGCCATCAATGTAGATGGCAATTTGCCTGTAAATTTGGAAGTCCCATCGATTTGACTAAATCCATTTGTATTCACACTAAAAATGTGCAATTCCTCATCTACATGACCTTCTCGTAGGGCAGGGAAAATTGTTTGATGATAATCCTGTTTACTAATCATTGTGTAGACTGGTTTTCCACTGTCATTTTTTGCAACAGCTAAATAAAGTAAAGGATCGCCCTTATGAACATCCATTTTTTTCATTATCTCTTGTGCTTCACGCGAAATTTGTAAATGATCAAATGGAGCATTGAGTATTTCGGGATCTTGTTCAATTGAAAAGCGTGAGGATTGAAACAAAGCATCCACATTTAAAGGGATGTAATTTCTTTTTTGACCAGGAGGGATTTTACGGCGATTTGCAGGCTCCTCTTCTTCCACTTCTTTTGCTTTCATTTTTTCTTGCTGAAGCTCTTTGACTTGTTCTTTGACTCCTTTGGAACCCATATTAGATTTTGAAGTTTGCTCAGGTAAAAAACGTTCGTGATCTGTCAGCTTTCGAAGGAGATTTGCTTTTTGAGTTTCCGCATCTATTTTTAATTGTTTCAAATCTTCAATTAAATCTGTTTTTCCTTCGAGTTCAACACCCTCCGGCAATTTATCAATTAAAGTATTGATGGCACTTGCTAAATCATCAAATGCGTTCAGGATTTTGGCAGTTCCCGTTATTTTTTCAAGTGGCTCATACATAGCTTGGAAATAGATCTGCTTGTTTTTGATATACAAATTACGAACTTCATTAAAAATATTCACTTCACCCACCACATATTGGGCAAATTGAGGTAAGTTGTTCTCATCCCAAAATTCTAGCTTATCGAATTGAGGGTTTGTCTGGCGCAAGTAACGAGAGACAACAGCCTTCAGCTGTCCTGTGATTTTTTCTAGCTGAGCACTTTCATTGATCCCTTCTTTAGAATCCGCGGTTCTGCTGACAATG
>NZ_JBFWIR010000119.1:0-2560 GCF_050255895.1 Parachlamydia sp. | reverse complement strand
ATCATTCACGAAATTTATATGGCTCCAAGAAAAACGGATGGACTAAAAGCTTTTGAGAAGTTTCTTGGGACATATGAATCAAAATATCCAAAAGCCTGTGAATGTTTGAAAAAAGACAAAGATCAATTATTTAGCTTTTATGATTTTCCAGGCATGCATTGGCAACATATAAGAACAACGAATCCAATCGAATCAACATTTGCAACTATTAGGCACCGCACACGACAAACCAAAGGCTGTGGGTCCAGAACAGCTACACTTGCCATGGTTTACAAGCTTTCAATGGAAGCGCAAAAGCGATGGCGAAAATTAAAAGGTCATGAGTTGATTAACAAACTGATTTTGGGTGTGCAGTTTAAAGATGGGGAAGAAGTCTTTAACATGAAATACACAGCTTAATTTTTAAAAAATTGGATACGCTATTAGATGCTCAAAACACAACATTTGACAATATCTCATAGAAAACAGCCTTTTTCTATCTGCTCTAATCGATACATATTGATTGGATTTGACAGGTTAAGCTATTCCGTAAGTTATTTACATATAAAAGTTTATTGGTTTTGTAAAGTGAAATTTTTACATAGATATTCATTTTATCTTTCCTTAATTAAATTTTTTTTTATTCTGGTGCAGTCTGGAAATCCAGAAAATTATTTAACTGTAAGGAGAAATGGTGCATAAACTTAAGAAATTTACTTATCTGTTATGCATGTGTTTGACTTTTATGTCTTTTACATGTCTTAAGGCCTCTCATGACCTTTCAAATATACAACCGAACAAACAAATTGAATCGTCGAAGGTTTATATTGCTGCTGATCAACTCGTTTTTCAAGATAATCATTTATTTGTTATCGATGAAGGTCAACTTCATTTTATAAAATCAATTGAACAGGATGAATTAGGCGTTTATTATTACAAGCAGGCATTGTATGGCTTTTGTCCATATGGGCATGCGTATGGGCCTGACGGCGGATGCTTTGGATATAATTGTCCTTTTAATTAGCACTAGCAAAAGAAGTTCTTTGTAGAACTTCTTTTTTTAATGATATATGTGTTGTTGTTTTTGCACTAAATTGATTTTCATCTAATTACCTCCTACCTGCTTGAAAAAATAGACTTGCAAGATCTGGTGAATGCGGAAGGAGCTGGCGAGCTAGAAATAAATTTGGATGGCAACAGGCTTATAAAATGGTTTTGAAATATTTCTGAGGAATGAATTAACCTGGAAGCAATTCAATGTTTCATTGACTGCAGTGTGCTAGAAGTATGTTAACTGTTTTAGCGTGCTTGCTCTAAATGTTTTTGATGATCTCATGCATAAAATATCAGGATCCTTCACTTGTTTAAGCTAATCTTTTGTTTTTTCTTTTTATATCCCTTATATATTTTGCCTTTTCATGGTGGTGAAGTAATTCCCGCATGGGAAAATACTTTTCAAAAACTATCTAATGAGGAAAAGTGTATTCTTGATGTTTTTTTTAAAAGAATGATCACTGAATCCGAAGGTGGTTATGTTCTCTACGGTTCAAAGCCAGCCTGCTCTGAGGGAATATTTGATCGAAAAAAGTCTCAAGTCAATTGGATCGGAAACAAAAATCATCAAAATTCAGTAGAACTAGCTGAAGGGTATCGTGTCTGGAAAAAGTATTTTGCTTCCATTGCTTCTAAAAATTTAATTATTTGCTTAAAAGATCATCCGGATTCTTTATATGATGCATGGCATCAGTTATTTTGGGTGAATCCTAGAAAATTACAAGAAGTCATAAGTGATCATTTAGCTTTATTCAGATACTCTTTAGGACCTCATGTAACCCCCTCATCATTCTTAAATTTTATGATTGATCCATCTCAGGATTTTCTTCATGATTACGTGTTGATAGGAATTATTTTGGGATTTGGAAGTTTTAATTCCTTGTCTTACCAGCGATTGGAAATAATTGAAAAAGATTTATGTTCAAGAGAAATGCCTCCTTATCAAGCAAAGAGTGAAAGATTAAATTTTCCAAATCGATTTCAAAACGTCTATCTTGGTTTTGATAAAGTTACGGCAGAAAAAGCGCCTCTATCATTTAATTACTCAACTTTAGCAGAAGAGTATGAGCTCTTATTTTCAAGGAGTTTTTCTTCTCGAAAAAAATCTTCGGAAATTCCTTTATTCGCAATTTTTCATGAAGACGAAGAAACGACTAATATTGTTTCTAGCTATGAAAAGGACCGATTAAAAATCCAAAATCTTTTGTCTCAATCTGATTTTCTTGAGCAAGTGTTAAAGGTCATTTTTGAATGAGAATATTCCATCCCATTTTCTTTTTTATTTTAGCATTGCATTTTTCTTTCATATGGAGTGAGGAGATGCCATGTGCAGCTTTTTTAATCGCTCAAGAAATTAAGCAAGGGGTTCCCAATCAGGATGAAAAGCAAATCGAAGCTTTAATTGCTGGCTTAGAAGCGCGCCAAAGAGGGATCAATCTCTCATCAGAAGATTTAAACGTTTTTTCTCGGCTCATAGAAAAAGAAAGGTTATTTTTAAGTCAAAAAAATTTGACTGCTTCAGAACATT
>NZ_JBFWIR010000118.1:0-2887 GCF_050255895.1 Parachlamydia sp. | reverse complement strand
CTGATTGACAAAAGGAATTAAAGAGGCAGCTTTCTTTCGGTAAAAATGCAAAACATCTATAATTTCGAGTATTCTTTCTCGTTTTGCAACATCAATTTCTCCTTTAGCTGATTGAATTTCACGAGTTAGGGCTTTGTCTATTTCTTCAATCAAATGATTGACAAAATGCGTTACAACTTCTTCAGGGGTAATTTTCCCTACAGAAGTCAAATTCAACAAAGCAATTGCCTTTTGTCTTAGCAAACTATCCTTTGTTTTTTCCTCAATAGATCGATCTGCGTCGTTGATTGCTTTAATAACATCTAAAGTTGCATTACTTTCGTCATAATATCCAGAACGGTAAAGATAAACGATTTCGGTGTCTCCTTGCTTTGCAAATAGACAAGGAAGAGTAGCTGAGTGAGCAGCTTGAAATTTGACTCCATGCAAGGATTTCGCAGTATATCCTTGATGGATCGTATGGCCTTCACGAAAAACATTTTTTGTTAAAAAACAAACAATCGCCTGAAAAAAAATACTCATGACTTTTTTTTCAATATGTTGTTCCAAGATGAAGATCGATCTTTCTACCCGAAATTGTCGATCGGCTAGCTGCCTTTTTTGATGAGGGGTATTAAAATCTGAAAATGTGAAATTTCTAAGAGAAGAAGTGGTATTTTCTTTCTCATCATCTAGATTAACGCGATCTTTTTTTAAAGCATCTTTTGCTAAAAAATAAGGATCAACACCTATTTGTGGATGTGAAATATTCAGGCCCATTTTATCTCCCCGGATTTTTTTAGCCTAAAAATAACTTTTTTTTTATTTAACTAAAATAGAAATCCATTTAGACAAATGAGAAGTTTTTAGAGTAAATTAGCATTCTGATTTTCGAAACTGAAAATATTAAAAAAATTAGATGTAATGATAGAAGCGAAGAGATTCTTTCTCATTCTTTCCGGATTTCATCGCTTTATAACTCTTCCAATATCTATAGGCCTTTTTTAAAGAGTTCAAGCATGCGTATATTTTGCAGTTTTCTTCTCTCTACAATCAGCATATTTATTCCTTTATCTGCCCTTAGGATTCCTATTGAAATAGAGGTCGCGCTTACAAGTGAACAGCGTGCATGGGGACTCATGCAACGTGATTACTTGCCTGAAAACCGAGGAATGATTTTTTATTTTCCAAAAAGTCTTTGGATGTTTAATACATTGATCGATCTTTCAGCTGCTTTTTTAGATGATCAAGGAATCATTCTTGAAATAGTAGAGCTAAAGTCTTATCCCGAAATGATGGATCCCAACAGACCTGTAAAAAGATTAAGTGATATGAAGAAATATCCTCCTAATGACAAGATCTATGCCTTTTTCTTACAAAAAAGTAAGAGCTTTCCCCCTGGGACGCTATATGTGATAGAAATGAACAAAGGTTGGTTTGCAAAGCATGGAGTTAAACCTGGTGATAGAATCGTTTGGAATTTAAATTCTTCACGCGCCTATGTAGAGTTGTTTAAAAAAGGAAAATGAGATTGCTTAAAGCAATTCAACTATTGGGATTCTAACCTTGCTAGATAAGTAATTCTTTGTTAAAATTTTCCTTTTTAACAAATAAAATGGATGATCATTTTTTCAAAAAATCTTACACTAGAAAATATTCAATTAGATTTCGAAGGAAAAAATAGATTATCTATATGTCGAAATTAAAAATATTTACCTCTTAGCAAAAGCAAAAGAAATGGCCAATTCTCTCACTTTGAAAGCATTAGATTTTTTACTTCTCTCCAAAGAAAAAGGGTCGTTTCCCGAATGGTTTTTTAATCAAGATAACCTAAATGAGCACATTCAGAGTTTTTCATCTCTAGAGTTACCCTCTTTGGATGAAATAAAGGGTTATATCGACTTTTTTGAGACTAGTGACTTTCAAATAGATTTGACAAAAGATGAAATCAGCGAAATCGTTTGGAGCCATTACTTTTTTGCATCTCTTCATTGTAATACACACCATATTCAGATTTTTAATTTTTCTCAAACAGCGCTGCTTTTGATTCACTGTTGTTATAAAAATAATTATTTCAAGCAATACAAGCCTGAAGCTCTTTTAAAAGTTGTGCAAACTCTGCTTTCTGATCTCAGTATTAGAGAAATTGAAAGAAAATATTGTTCAACTCTCCAAGATATGATTCTGGCTAAACTTGTTTTTCACATTGATGCGCTGAATAATACTCAAGCAAGAATGGAATATAAAATTTTGCGCAAAATGCAAAATTTAGCAAAAGCTTCAAGTCTGTCTCCTAAAAAAGAGGCCAGCTTTTTGCGTCATGTAGCCAACTTAAATGCGCTCTTTCAAGATGAAGCCATACGGAAGCATTTTGAAAGATTAAACAGTCTTGGTAGTTGGGAAAATTATAAAAGTTTAACTGGCGAGGAGAAAGCCGTTGTTCGTTTACGTGAACTTTCAGAAATTTTATCGCTCAAATGGGATCGTGGAAAAGATTTTGATGACCTAGTCTCTACTGATGGTGAAGATTTTTCTTTTGCTCACGGAGAAGCTGTCAGGATAGAAAACACTTACACATTATTAAAAGCTAAAGAAATGGGGTTGTCGCTTTCAATTGGAGATATTGTCAAAGGCCAAAAAAACAGTATGGCCTTTATTTAAGCTTCAAGGATATCCTTGGCAAACGATATTTGCCAACTTCCAATACGTCATTTCTGAAGTGGAAAATAAAGGATAATTGCAAGATCACAACTATTTTGGATTTTATCTTATTCCTTAATGTTATATAATATTCTTCAAAAAATAGGAAAAGGATAATTGATGAATGCTCTAGCTATTTCATTTGCCGCAGCTGCATTTGCGGCATTATCAAATTTATTTTTCCGAAAAAACACTTTGCATTCAGATC
>NZ_JBFWIR010000117.1:0-2934 GCF_050255895.1 Parachlamydia sp. | reverse complement strand
TAAGATCTGGTGAATCGTGATTTTATGAAAAAGCAATCTATTCACATTGGCACATCGGGCTGGTCCTACCCCCATTGGAAGGAGAACTTTTATCCTGAAGAGATAAAAATGAAGGGTTGGCTCAACTATTATTCCTCGAATTTTTCGACAGTCGAAATCAATTCCACTTTCTATCGCATACCTTCAATTTCGACTGTGGAAAAGTGGACTGCTCAAGTTCCTAATAATTTTTTATTTTCCATTAAAGCGAGTCAATACATCACGCATCGTAAAAGATTGCATGAATGTGAAGAAAGTTTAGCCTATTTTTATCAGACCATTCGGCATTTTAAAGAAAAAATGGGACCTATCCTTTTTCAACTTCCTCCATCCTTTAAAATGAATAAGGAGCGCTTGGTGGATTTTATTAGTCTTTTGGAAAAAGATCTTCCTTGCGTCTTCGAATTTAGGAATGAGACTTGGTACAATGACGACATCTATGAATTGTTAACTAAAAATAAAATCGCTTTGTGTATCACAGATCTTAATGGGCGTTTGTCACCAGAAGAAATAACAGCACCTTTCACATATATTCGCTTGCATGGTCCTAAAGAGGCCTACCAAGGCTCTTATGGGTCATCTCAATTAAAAGCATGGAAAAAGAAGATCGACAAGTGGACAGAAAAGACGGTGGTCTATTGCTATTTTGACAATGATGAAAAGGGTTATGCCATTGAAGATGCGAAAAACTTGCAAAATGATTTTCAAAAGAGCTCAAAAATTGTTACAGCAAGATATTGAATTAAACAAGAGTATCTTGAGCTTTACAAAGAATTGAAAGAATCTGTCCATCAATCTCCAGCAGTAAGAAATGGTTACTTACCAGAAAAAATATTCAAACCGGTCTCGGCCCAATTGCAATTTGTCAGCCTAGTGTAAGGCATAGAGACGATGGTAAGTTCAAGTGCGATTCAGCAACCTTATTTGCGAAGGATACAAAGTATAGATACTGTTATTCCTGCTTTGCATCTTAAAGGAATATCCCACCCTGGATTTTCCGAAAGCTTTAGAGGCAATTTAGGGAGAAAATGCTAAAGGACCAAAATTGGCTTAAAAGTGATTTATTCGCAAAAAGGCATGTTTATATATGGGTGGCTGGGATTTATTTTAACATTCGTTTAGAAAAGATCGACTTTGCGTTCTAGTTCTGATAAGTGCTTTAGGGAATGGAAATAAAGAACTTATCATGATCCATGATGGGCACCGAGAAAGCAAACTGTCTTGGAAAGAAGTTTTGCAAAATTTAAAACATCGAGGCCTCAAAGAATGACCTTGCTATTGGAGATGGAGCACTTGGTTTTTGGGCGCTTTAAATGAAGAGTTTCCAGCAACAAAGCAACAAAGGTGTTGGGTGCATAAAACGGCTAATATTTTAGATAAAATGCCAAAAATGTTCAAAAGTATGCCAAAGAAATCATTCATTAAATTTATATGGCTCCAAGAAAAATGGATGGACTAAAAGCTTTTGAGAAGTTTATAAGGACGTATGAATCAAAATATCCAAAAGCCTACGAATGTTTGAAAAAGGATAAAGATCAATTATTTAGCTTTTATGATTTTCCAGGCATGCATGGGCAACATATAAGAACAACGAATCCAATCGAATCAACATAGGCACCGCACACGACAAACCAAAGGCTGTGGGTCCAGAACAGCTACACTTGCCATGGTTTACAAGCTTTCAATGGAAGCACAAAAGCGATGGCGAAAATTAAAAGGTCATGAGTTGATTAGCAAACTGATTTTGGGTGTGCAGTTTAAAGATAGGGAAGAAGTCTTTAACATGAAATACATAGCTTAATTTTTAACAAGTTGGATGCGCTATTAGATACTCAAAATACAACATTTGACAATATCTCAAGAGTCACAGCCTGTATTCACAAACTTTTTGATCATTGTTACGCAGAAAAATTGACAAATTCGACTTATCATAGGCTCATTTTAATAAAATGGTTCTCAAAGCTTTTTTTATTTCTTATCATTGGTTTAATCCGTCACTCTAGCAGAATCTTCATCTTCTTTTATTAGCTTTTGTACTTTTGGATTGTATGTGCTAATATCTGGGTTATAAATACAAATCGTGATTTCTTTCTGATAATTTTCATTGGACAAATGATAGTGATCGGAAGGAGGATTTTCTTCCAGAAGCTGTTTCGCGTATCCAATAAGCTGCTCGATCTCGCTCCTCGTTAATAAAATTGTTATACCATCTAAATTTTTTTCTAAGTCTTCATCAAAAATGTACATAAACTTACCTTAATTATGAGGGACATCAGTAGGATATATTCTTGGGCCAACCCATTCCCTAAAAATATGAAGAACTTCTGGTAATTTGAGGGGAGCGCAACGTCCTTCAAACTTGCTATTCTTAACAAAACATATTAACCAATCATTTGCTGACTCGTAATCTTTTTCAATTTCTTGAAAATTTTTACCTTCTAATTCAGTACCTTTAAAATTAATAGTAATAGACCATCCGGGATTATCAATTGTTTCAATATGTATGCCACATTTATGCTCCCAATCTCCATCGCACTGATTATTATACCATTCTAAGATCCACAAAAAATCATCTTTCATAAAAATCCTTTACCTTTGAATCCTCCTCTATTTCAGCGGACCTGACTCCCCCTGGACAAGACGCTTCATGAACGTGAGGTGCATCTATGTGTTAGTCTATAAATTTCGTAATGACTTATTCCAGTTAGAGGATTTTTTTCTAATCTCCTAGCCTGGCGATCAAAATTTTTAAAACAAACTCTTTTGAGGCCATAAGGACTTCATTTTCAGCAAATTTATTAAAAAACTATTATTCATCATTTTTTATTAAGGTTGTCGATCTTTCGTTGAATCCAGTCAAATTATTTTCATCATAAATACAAACCGTTAATTCTT
>NZ_JBFWIR010000116.1:0-3106 GCF_050255895.1 Parachlamydia sp. | reverse complement strand
ATGTCGTCGATTAAGTAAGGATTATGAGTTAATTGCAACAAGCAGTTTATCAATGTTTTATCTTGCTATGACTCGGTTGGTAGTTAGAAGAATAGCCTGTATTATTTAATTCAGAGAAAGTCTCTTAGTTTTAGATTGCTAAATAATAATAAAATATTTAGATTTTCCCAAATACCCATTTTTACTAAGGAGTTTTATTATTTATGCAATGTCCAAGTTTATCACTAAAATGTCAACTTAGCGAAGGAATCCATGACGCTTATACCGCTTCAATTGAAATAGGAAATGCGGAAGTCAAGATAAACCTTGTTTCAACCACAGCTTTTGATGAGTTATCAGAAATGAAATTGTCTCAACTTGACTATTACAGAGGAAATAACGGATCGGGTTCCACTTTATTTAAAGATAGTCGACCAGAATCAGCTAGACCAAAAATTACAGTTGTAAATTTAGACCGTGTAAGAGAAATTTTAACGATAAAATATGCTCGGCTAAATATTCATAATGGAAATTTTTCTTTAATACTTAGCCCAATTATTGGGGCATCTCTCAAGGGACATAATTTTAACATTATCTACTACAGAGATAAAGCTTCATTTGAAAGCCAGAAAGAAGCTATTTTTTTGCCAAAAACTGCAATTTATGTATTTACAGAAGAAGAATTTGCTGGAGCATATATTGAAGCAGCGCACAGGATACAAAAATTTTTCTATTATGCTATCTTTCCTCAAGGAAAAAAAACGGAAACTTCTTGGATAGGTAAAGCTAAACAATACTTTAATGTAAAAGGAGATCTTTCTCAATACCTACCAGGAGCTCCTTATCTAATAGAGCTAAAATTGCCTAAGGAAAAGCATAAGGAAGAAAGAGGATTTCTCGGTTATTCTACAGCTCCTTCCGGGACCAGTTCCGATACATCATTTACTTCGGTTCCATCTGAAAGCTCTGGCGAAGAATTTCACTCCGCTTCACCTGGTTCTCCTGGATCGTCCTCTTCTTCTATGGATTCGAATCTTGAGGATATTGCTATAAATCGATCACATCCCACAATAAACACAAGAAGGGGTCCTATAGAAGAATTTAAGGGAATGGTAGATGAAATTAACCAAATATTAAAGAAAAGGGGGCTTAATAGGGAAAGCAATTCTTCAGGGAATCGAAGATTCACCCTTTCTATACATTTTAAGGAAGGTATAAGCGATCCCAAAGCAATTCAATTAACAACATGGACAAAAAATTTTGGAAGATCAAGCGCTTTATGCTATGGCGTACCTATGAAAATAGAAATTTCTTTTGAAGATGAGTCCTCAGAAAGTTTTGAATATATTCTTAAATCGAATGTTCAAGTCCCTTTAAGTGCTCCTAAATGGGAAGGATGGTTTGCCAAGATGTCTGTTCCGCGAACCTGTGAGGCTGCAAGGAAGAATGCATTATTTGAGACTTATTTAGATGCTTTTGCAATGCGGAACTTGCTAATGTTAGCATTGCATGAGAACTATAAAAAAGCTCAACAAAAAATTGATACGATTTGTTATAGTGAACAAGGTCTATGGACTACTGCAGTTCCTCACATTTCTTATGAAAGTAGAGACTTTAAAAAAAGGTGGGAATCCCATTTTAACATTCTTAAAAACCAAGAGGTTAAATGGCTTGGAATTGGTGATCGAGTAGAAGACCCGGATCTTGTTGTATTTGATTTAACAAAGATAGGTTTTCCTATGAGTAAACCTGTGAAACTTGAAGTCGATAACCCTGTGTTTGCTCCGTAAAATTATTTAAAAGATAAAAAAGGAAAAGATTTTGATTATTTTTTCCTTTTTTATTAATTGCATAATTAATTCTGTTTGATTTTAATGCTTTATTTAACTTTTCCGAATCATTAACATTATCATCAAAATTCAGCCCTTTTTCTGTTAAAAGGAAGGTTAATTCATCTAAAATTTGTGCTTTTTCATCTGATGAAAATTTAATATTATATTTATTTGTAGGGTATTTTCCTTCATATATTCTTTCTTCTTTTATAGTTCGTATGCATTTTTCTTTAATATTTTTGTCCGCAATACAGTCACTTAAAAAAGAAATTTGAGCGTGTGTAAAATCCATCATTCCTCATTTAATTTTTTTTATGCCATTTAAATCCCAAACTTGAGGCCCTCTAGGCCTTCCATAAGTTGTTATTAGCTTGCCTTCTGAGCTTAGAACCACAGTCGCATTTTTCCCAATATACTTTACCGTATTACCCGCTTCATTAACAATTTTTTTAGGATCTCGTAGAGCTAACAATATGTCTCTCGGATTGACTCCTCTTCCTCCATTTCTACTTATAGCCTGATTTAATCCATGGCGAGATATGATCAAAAGTTGTGTATGAGGTGAAAAAAAGAGAGCGCATCCTTAAAATGTTTTTTACCACAAAAACTAAATGGGAGTGCGCTCATGGAAGATTTTCGCTTTTTTTCAGAAAAAAACATTCAAACCGGTCTTGGCCCAATTGCAATTCGCCAGCCTAGAATAAGACATAGAGACGATGGCAAGTTCACAAGTGCGATTTTGCCACCTTATTTGAGAAGGACACAAAGTATAGATGCAGTTATTCCTGCTTTGTATCTTAAAGGAATATCCACCCTGGATTTTTCGAGAGCTCTGGAGGCAATTTTGGGAGAAAATGCTAAAGGACTATCACCCACAAATATCGTTAGATTGAAAGATTCATGGACAACAGAATATCAAATTGGCTCAAAAGTGATTTATCCGCAAAAAAGTATGTTTATATATGTGCGGATGGGATTTATTTTAACATTCGTTTAGAAGAAGATCGACCCTGCGTTCTGGTTCTGATAGATGCTTTAGAGAATGGAAATAAAGAACTTATCATGATCCATGATGGGCACCGAGAAAGCAAGCTGTCTTGGAAAGAAGTTTTGCAAAATTTAAAACATCGAGGTCTCAAAGAAGGACCAAAGCTTGCGATTGGAGATGGAGCACTTGGCTTTTGGGCAGCTTTAAATGAAGAGTTTCCAGCAACAAAGCAGCAAAGGTGTTGGGTGCATAAAACGGCTAATATTTTAGATAAAATGCCAAAAAGTGTTCAAAAGTATGCCAAAGA
>NZ_JBFWIR010000115.1:0-3833 GCF_050255895.1 Parachlamydia sp. | reverse complement strand
CTAATTTTTTGTTTTACCCAGTTGCTTAAATCCCAAATAATACCAGCTAAGACAACGACTAAGCCTGCACTTTGATACATTTCATTGTTCATGTTTTGAATTCCTCCTGAAAAAGTAGATGTGATTAATTGAGAAATAATAATGCATTCGCCAGACCTTTATAAAACTCATCGCTTTGGGAAAAACCACCGGCTTGAACCACCCAACCTAGCAAATAAAAAACAACGAATGTAATGATCCATTCCTTTTTTTGGATCGCGCTATTTTGCCACTTGAATGGCACCAATCTCAAAACGACAAGCAATACGCAAAGAACTAATATTTTTTCCATATTGGACTACACCTCTGTCAATACGAATTTTTTTGTTAACAGAACGCTCAAGAATTTACTTTCCTTCACTGTTTTAAATCAAATGTTTTTTGGTTATCAGGATTTTTTTTACTTCTTGCCAAAATACCGTACAGGGGTATAGTATTTTTCTAAACAAAGGATAATCTTCATGAGCGATCACGACTGTAAAAACCATCATCATCCCTGTCATAAAAAAGAAGTGGCTAATCTTAACCGCATTAGTGGGCAGATTGAGGGGGTAAAAAAAATGATTGAAGAACGGAGATATTGTCCTGAAACTTTAACGCAACTACGCGCCATTCGTTCTGCCATCAAAAGCATTGAACTGCGCATTTTAGATGTTCATCTATCAAGTTGCGTCTCTCAAGCGAGTCTCTCGAGGGATCAAAATGAACAAAAAAGAAAAATTGATGAAATTCGAGACCTCATTAAAAGATTTGAATAATTAAACAACAAACAAGGAGTCAATGATGCAAAAAGTTCTCAATTTTTTAGGGGCCTCTTTTATTGCAGTGAGTTTTTTGTCTGCTAATCCAATTCCTGCACCCAGTAAAGCTCCATGCCCCTGTGAAGATTGCAAATGCACCATGCAAAACCATTGCGGATGCCTATCTGAAGAAAACGCGCATTTAGGTTGCAAATGTGGAAAAGAAGAATGCGGATGCGAACAAAAAAGCGAATGTACGCTTCTTTCTTGCTGCGGATAATCATTTAATTATTTAAAGCTTTTAGTCCCCTGTAATACTGAAATAAAACAAGTTAATTATAAATTAAACTTTATAGTATAATAAAGATATAATTAAACTTCATTTTATTTCAGTAAAATAGGGTTATTATGGGCTTAGATTCTTCTCATCTCACTCCAGCGGGGAGCCCTTCTTTGCCTGGAGTTGAATTTCATGAAATCAAGCAAGAACCTTCTAAAAGTACAATGGAAGTTTCCATAGATGGGCACCCTCATGCAATCGCTCTTTATCATGATACAAATTTTGACCCCTCTACCCAGTTAGAATCGACCCTTAAAAAAATCGTCAGTCTCGTCCGCGATAACCCAGCACGAACGAATCCCCTCGAATTTAAGTTAGAAAATGGGGAGGTAGACTTCAAAGATCGTAAAATTACCGAACATCCCCAAAAAATAGGGACATTTACCAAGCTAAAAAACTATATTTCGAATTGGATTTCGAGCTTTATCACTTCTAAAAAAACACCTACACCAACTTTGAGCAAAGTAGAGACCATACCCGTTACCCCCCAAAATGAATCTCCTAAACTGAAAGAATTCAGCGCTTTAGAAGCTAAGCAGGCTTTAGACTTGATTCACACCTTGCGTGATGCCCAACAAGCCGGAGAAACAAAAGTCATACACAATGGTACTGAATATCAGATCCCAGAACAAGATAAATACGGCATAACAACCTGGAAATTAGACATTAATGGGAAATCATTCGAGATTAATGAATTTGCTCCCGGAGCCTATCACGATGTTAAAACAGAGGGTTTTCTGAAACGGCAAGAGTTAGTCATGGATGCCGCAGAATTGTACCTGACCGAGATGTCGACAACTCACGATTATACCGTGGGAAAAAACAAGGAAAGGAAAGAAAGTCCAGATCCCGTGATTACGGCAGAACAAAAACAAGAAATTATGGACCGCATTAAACATTTAGAAACAAAATGCAAGGAGTCCATCGAAGCAGAATGTCAAATCGACCCAAACAAAATTCGATCACCTGAAGGAGATGAACATTATAAGCAGATACATAAGATCGCAGAAGAAAAGATCGCCCAGCTTGCAACCGATATTAGCTATGTTATCAAAACCTCAATCCCTTCCGGAACAAATCGCCCCGCTTTTAGCTTGAAACAGTTGGCCGAATATGAGAAAAAAAGCGTCCTTAATCGTGGCAGGCCAACCATCATTAATACTTTCTACATCGATTCCAAACAATTTGTCAGCATGCAAATACCCGTCTCTAAAACCACGATCCCCAGCACTATCCGCAACAGTCCTGGTCTAGTCAATTATGTACGCACCTCATTTGGAATATTGGATGAAAATCATCACATGCAGGTTTTATATAGCGGAATCCGCCACTCTAGCTATCCTCCCATTACCATTGCCGATGCCTATAAACGACAAGCCATTGCTGGCCAAAATGCACGCCAAGGCTTGATCGATGCGGCACAAAATATTCTGCAAGACACAGATATTGAAACATCCCCGGAAAAACCATTAGAAGTTCCTTTGCGCAGCATGTTATTACTGACTGCCAAGCAAATCGACTTTGTACGCAATCGCTCATACGGCATTATAGGAAAATGGAAGGGAGAAAGTGAAACAACCCAGTTAGAAGAATCCGCTCAGGCACTTCGCCTATTTAATAATCGGGTAATCAAGGTAGAAATTGATGGTAAAGACGTTTGGATTAAGCCCAACATTTCTTTTATGAATCTGGGAGCTAATGCAGCGGCAACAAATGCATCTCGAGTAAGTAAGCTCGCGGATGCAGCCAGTCAAGCAGGCATTAATGCGCGAGGATTCAATACGCTTGAACAAGATATCTCCAAGTGGACTTCCACAGCCCTTGATAAATTGAAAGGACAAGTATCACCAGAAATACTCTCTCTACTGAAAAATATCGCTTCTGATAATGTGAGTGATGTGGAAATTCAAAAACAACAAGACCTAGAAGCCTCTCTCCAAAAGAACCTGTCAATTTTATATGAAAATTTAGAAACAGCTCAAGACGCATACTTAAAAACAGGCACATCTTTTTCTAAAAATGTGATCAATAAAACACAAGAAGAAATTCGTTCTCTTGAAAAGCAAATCGACCAAGCAAACAAATCATTACTTACAGCCCGTACAAAGGCTTTTCGTAAGCGAGAAAGCACTCTAGAGCAAAACGTCAATATCTTAAAAGGAATTGGAAAAGATCCCGACTGGTCAGCTGAAACCACAGCACAATTTAAAGACTTGCAGCAAGTTTTAGCTCTGCACTATGAAGCTCAAAAAGTCTTTCATCATAAAAAATTTCGTGAAACCGATCATGTGATGGACTTCCAGGTCGCTTATAATTTGCTACAGGATAAAATAGGAAATATTAATGAATTTTTCTGTAAAAGTGCGGAAGATCGCACTGGTCGTGTAGATGATAGAATGCAGGAAAGCCTAGTCTTTCAGGCTCTACATGGGCGTTTTCCAGGCTCACTAGATGCGGAGAAAGTGCAAACCTATGCAGTCGCGATTAATCAATATTCGGCTAGCCAAAATAACACAGAACAAAATTCCAATGCTCGCGGAGAACAAATTGGAACAGAAATCAATAAAGGAATACCTGCCAGAAGGGGGAAATTGCACTCCGTTTTAGCTAAGCACATTTTCAAAATAGCCAAAAAGCTCAAGCCCTCAAACGAGGCTCTCATTTCATAGAAAAAATTGATCAAGAAAAGCACATGATGGTCGTGATAAAGCATG
>NZ_JBFWIR010000114.1:0-4444 GCF_050255895.1 Parachlamydia sp. | reverse complement strand
TCCGCTAAAAATTGGAAAAAAATTGAAGAAAACAAAAAAGCAATCATTATTCATAAAAAAGATGGTGTGATTGCCTATAAAGCCTCTTTATATAACACCCTGAAAAAATCGGCGATGGAAAAAAAGGATAGGCTAGCCAAAAAAGTGAGGAAAAAACTTAAGGCCAAAAAGCAACCGATAGATACCCACTATACCCAAACCTATAAACCGACTTTAACGTTGCGCTCTAGGGGTCTTTATGATAAAGACCCCCACTCGATTAAACTGACCAAATTGGATATTTATGAGAGCTACCTAAATATTGTACGATATCTTTTAAAGATTAATCCTCAAGAGCAGCATCCTCAAAAGCTTGTAAAGTAATCGCCGACCAGTCTAAATTCTGTCTTTGCTTCGCAAGTCCCGTCATGAGACGGTTATGTAAAAGCGATGCAAGCGGCAAAGGAACGGACTTCTTTTCTGCTTAGTTCAGCACAAGATTTACATCTTTTAAGCCTAATGTCATCTTAAATCCCGCATATTCAAATGATTGATCAACAATAATCTTGCTATAGTTTTGATAAACAGGACATGCCAAAATGCTTTGGGTGTATAATGCTGCAGCTGCATGAATATCTATGCCACTTTTTTTTAATAAAGCAAAAGACTCTCCCATGGCTTCGATAGCGGATAAAATCAAAAAATTTCCTGAAATTTTAACTAAACAAGCATGTGAGGGTTTAGCCCCAAAATCTGCTACACCTTGTCCCAATTTTTCAAGAATGGGGCGCACCAAAACTTTCGCATGCGGATCTCCTGCAATACAAATCCATAACTTTTGCGCGGCCGCAGCATCTGGACGGCCAAAAACGGGTGCACAGACGAAGGCCGCGCCCTTTTCCGCATGCAAGGTAGCCATTTTATCGGCAGTTTCTGGAGAGATTGTACTCATTGAAACGTGCACACACCCTGTCCGAATAGTCTTTAAAATGCCCTTCTCTCCTTCGACTATCTCTTCAAGAGCTTGGTCATTGGAAAGCATTGAAATCAAAATCGAACTTTTCTCAAAAGCCTCTTTTGGCGAATCGAGCAAATGTGCTCCTTGATTTAATAAGGGCTTAGCTCTTTCGGCTGTGCGATTGTAAACCCATAGGGGAAATCCAGCTTTCAATAGATTTTCAGCTAAAGGAAATCCCATATTTCCGAGCCCGATAAAGGCAATATTTTTGCTCATTGTTTTCCTCAAATTTTTTTTCGTATAGTTTTGGTATAAACATCCTCCTTTTTCTAAACAACCTTTTCACATGAAAAGTTTCTATGGATGTATAAACTAAAATTGGATATTGTCAAATCAAAAGAATTCTTTGTAAATAACAAGGTCCCTTATGCAAGCCACCAATCTCGTACGTACTACAATTAGGGCTTCCGCACCCCTGCAACTCCCCATCATTGTCTGGATACCATTTCAGGCGATCCATAGCGTGCATCGATGTTGGTGTTATTGGAGAAGATTTCAGATCTATAAAGATCCGAACAATTTTGCAACCCTCGCCGCTGGGAATGCAGCCTATTTTTTAGGAGCAGACCTGCCTGTTATTCGCGGAATTGCACAAGCTGTGATGATTGCCAACCGCATTTTTCTTTGCATTGAAAAACAAGCCACTCTTTGTACCCATTGTAAAGAACTTGTTTTAGCTGTTAAAGGGCATTACATGCCGCACGATCGCGCTAACTGGTCCTCATACTCTAAGGCGAACTTCGCCTCCCCTTCTACACGCCTTTGGTGTAAAACGTTTGGCTATTCAACCACTTTGCGTATGCAACGGATTGCATATTGTGCCTATCTTATTCTAGTGGATTCGTTTCAACTCAGCATGTTGATGATGGATGCGGCTGAGAGTTTTTCCAGCGATTCATACAATAATGGTCACCATGTCAGAGAATTTTTTTACAATACATCCGCATCCGTTGATCTGCTTGTCAATAACCGGGAAAAATTGCTGCTTGAAATGCAAAAACATCGCGGGGTTATTCAGGCCATTCTTTCAACGATGGGCGTGCCTCTTACAGCGGATCAAATCATCGCTTCATTATCTAAAGGATTAAGTAGCGCCGCAACTTTAAATGTTGCTTCCCAGAAAGCGCAGGCTATGTTTGGAAGATTGATGGCCGACTTTCTCGGAAAAGGATTTTTTGGTTTTTTATTCGGAATTGGCCTATCCGAATACGTCCCCCAAGTTTTGGTATGCAATTTATTCATTCATAGACAGAAAAAAGAACCAGAAGCAAACCGCTACCCTCCCATAAATTGGGTGGCTCTTCGATCAAAATCACATCTTTTAAAACCACTTCCTCAACCTGCATCCCCTGAAAAACCGCTTACACATTTCATCTCACCTCCCAAGTCACCTTTAAAAAAAGGTTTAGGAAAAATTCGCAGCCTTCTTTCCAGTCCTAAAAAAAATCCGCTCCTTGCAATAAAGGATTAATCTAAGCCTGTATTCTTTATTGGAATATAAATCTCTTAAAGATCATAATAATGGCTTAGTTTTTTTCTAAATATCTAACCCTGTACGAAGGACGCTATTTTTCATGGAGACTCAAAGAATCCGTCGCCAATTTCTTAATTATTTCAAAGAGCATGGACACCGTGTGATTTCTTCATCCCCTGTTTTCCCACATGATGACCCATCGCTTTTATTTACAAACGCCGGCATGAATCAATTTAAAGATGTTTTTCTAGGGAAAAGTGCGCGCGATTACCACCGTGCTACAACTAGTCAAAAATGTATTCGCGTGGGAGGCAAACACAACGACCTAGAAAATGTAGGCCACACAAGCCGCCACCTTACCTTTTTTGAAATGTTGGGAAATTTCTCTTTTGGTGACTATTTTAAAGCAGAAGCGATTCAATTTGCCTGGGATATTTCAACCCAAGTTTTTGGATTTGATCCTCAGCACATTTGGCCAACCGTTTTCCGCGATGATGAAGAAGCTTTTGAACTTTGGACTCGCTACGTGCCCGCCAGCAAAATTACACGCTTTGGAGAAAAAGACAACTTTTGGAGCATGGGTGAAGTTGGTCCCTGTGGCCCCTGCTCAGAGCTGTACTATGACCGTGGTTCCAAATATGGTCCCGCAAATAATCCTTCTGAAGATGTCACTGGCGAACGCTATTTAGAGTTCTGGAATCTTGTTTTCATGCAATTTAACCGCCTTGAAGATGGTTCTCTATCTCCACTTCCTAGACCCTCCATTGATACTGGAGCAGGTATTGAACGGGTTGTCGGATTAAAAATGGGCGTGGACTCCGTATTTGGTACCGATGTCCTGCGAGAATTAATTGCCCAAACCGAACAAGTTTTCAATAAATCCTACGATCCCACAAATATCCAAACAGCTCCAGCATTCCATGTGATTGCAGATCACCTCCGCTGCTTGGCATTTGCTATCGCAGATGGTGTGCAACCTAGCAACGTCGACCGGGGCTATGTACTCCGAAAAGTGTTAAGACGCGCGGTACGCTATGGCCGCTCACTTGGCATGGACACCCCTTTCCTTGCCGATATTTTACCTCGCCTCGTCGCAACTATGGGTGAAGACTACAAAGAGCTTGTACAAGCCCAACAAAGAATTGCAGAAATTTTGACTGTCGAAGAAGAAGCTTTTCTTCGTACACTTCGACGGGGAGGGAATATCCTCAATCAGATTATCGAAGGTGCTCAAAATACCCATCACCGCATTTCAGGGGACGATGCCTTTAAATTAAAAGACACGTATGGATTTCCGCTAGAAGAGATCGAACTGATCGCTCGTGATGCAAACTTAGTCATCGATAAAGAACGGTTTGAGCTCTTGGAAAATGAAGCGAAAGAAAGATCACGGCAAGTGCAAAAAACGACTCAGCAAATTGCATCTACCAATCTTTTTGTCGACTTTGTCAAAACACATGCTGCGACAACATTTTTAGGATATGAGCAACTCAGTGCTAGAGCAACTGTAACAGGGCTTGTAGTGGATCAACAGTTTGTCAATCAAATCATTGCGGGCCAAGATGCCATGATTATTCTTGATCAAACGCCATTCTATGCAGAAATGGGTGGACAAATTGGCGATACAGGAACCATTGTGAACCATCAAGGGATGTCTTTCCAAGTCACCAACACTATTTCTCCTTATCAAGGCGTGATTGCACATGTGGGAACATTGACACATGGTCATTTAAAAGTAGGAGATTCTGTAGAAGCATCTGTCGATGCCCCTCGCAGACAGAAAATCGAGAATAACCACACTGCCACACACCTTCTTCATTGGGCTCTTCACCATGTTTTGGGTGAACATGTG
The DNA here is from genome assembly GCF_050255895.1 of Parachlamydia sp. NCBI lineage: Bacteria > Pseudomonadati > Chlamydiota > Chlamydiia > Parachlamydiales > Parachlamydiaceae > Parachlamydia > Parachlamydia sp. The sequence continues at coordinate 121 of NZ_JBFWIR010000114.1, read as the reverse complement.
AAACAAGCAGGGTCCGTTGTAGAACCTGGTCGCTTACGTTTTGACTTCAGCCACCACAAGCCTTTGACAAAACAAGAGCTTAATGAAATTGAAAATCTTGTGAACCAAAGAATTAGATTGA
>NZ_JBFWIR010000113.1:0-4535 GCF_050255895.1 Parachlamydia sp. | reverse complement strand
GTACGCCTCTTTTAGTCGCTTTTTCATCCGCTGCTTTGTTCGTGTTCGCACTAAAGTATGCTTAAAAAAAAGAACATAGCCCACGAAATCGATTCCTTGAGTCAATTTTCTAATAATCAACTTTTTTAGGTGAAGATCTAATTGGAGCCTTTTTATAAGAAATTCTCGAATAAGAAAAATTAAAGATTCTAAATGGTTTTTATCATTAGATAAAATAATGAAATCATCACAATAACGTAGATAATATCGCTCACGGAGTTCTTGCTTGATGAAATCATCCAGCTCGTGAAGATAAACATTTGCAAATAATTGAGAAGTTGCATTTCCTAGAGGAATTCCCACACTCCCAGAAGGGCCGCTACTAACTTTAAAGCTATCAATGATTGTATCGATAATTTTTTAGCGCTTTTTCGTCTGCGATATTTTTCCGAAGGAGAGTTTTGAGAATCTGGTGATTAATTGTGTCAAAAAAACGTTTAATGTCCATTTTGAGTGCATAACAGGGCTGTTTTCCATTCACACTGACTTTTCTGATCATCCGATGCAGCATTGTGACTCCAATATGGGTTCCCTTTCCTACCCGGCTAGAAAGCGAGTGAAAGATAAACTTTCTATAAAAAACAGTAGTCAATACCTCATAAACTATCGGAAGCTATCCACGTCAGAATGGCTTAGGAATGGCATTAAGAGAAATTGGGCGGATTGAACGCACTCTTTTTACTCTGGATTGGTTACAAAATGTTGAATTACGTCGTCGCGTAAACGCTGGACTAAACAAAGGAGAGGCTAAAAATACATTAGCACGTGCTGTTTTTTTTAATCGACTTGGTGAAATGCGCGATCGCAGCTTTGAAAACCAGCGTTATCGAGCTTCCGGCCTTAATCTTGTGATAGCTGCAATCGTTCTATGGAATACTGTATATTTAGAGCGAGTAATCCAACACTTGAAAGATAATGGTCAAACAATCAATGGGAGCCTACTCAAGCATTTATCTCCACTTGGTTGGGAACACATAAATTTAACAGGTGACTATGTTTGGCGACAGAACAAGGTGATGGAAAAAGGCGAATTCAGACCTTTACAGGGGCAGTAAAATCCTTAACGTGCTTTATAATCCGAATTCTGAGCTGACCCCTTCTTGATTGCTAAAATGGAAAAAGCCCCAGAAATATGAGGCTTTTTCCATTTTTTAATTAGTGTCTACTCATTCGTAAATTTCAGCAAAATGAGAGGGATAGAAAAGAGTTTTGTTAATGCCAAAAACTCCAGAAATTCGTTGAATCATTCTACGAGAAAACTCCATCTCACCTGAATCGAGATCCTTTAAGATTTCATTATCCATTTTTAGATTCGGATTTTTCGTTTTATAACGATCTATAAAACTTTCATTTTTCATTTTAAATGCCTTACGGAGCGCCTTAAATAATTTACGTTGAAATTTTTTCGTTTCATTTTTTAGTTCTTCTATTTCTTTTATTGCGACTTCAATTACTTCTTCAAATAACTCTTCATAATCGCTTAAATATTTTTCTGCTGCAACTGAGCGCGTGTTTTTATTAATTCCCTCGTCTACTTTTGTTTCTTTAATTTTAAGCAGCTTATTAATTAAATCTTTATCTTCTTCCGCATGAGCTTGCTCGTATAAACGTTTATAGAACAAAATATTGAATATTTCAGATTGATCTTCCGTCAAAGCCTCAATACGCATTTTGACCTTTGCTATCCGTTTCTCTCGTTCTTTCATAGGGGAATTGATTGCTTTATGGACTTTCTTGGAAAGCTTACTAATGGTGATAGCTTGTTCTTTCAAACTGCTATGAATAGCCATGTTAACTTTCACTTCTCGAGTTGCTTGATCTAAATGAAAATTTGAAATATTCAAAAGTTTACTCAGCATGATCCGCATGCTATCGTCACATTTTTCAAAAAGACCATGAAAGAAAAAAGACTCAAAAAATCTTGTTTTTGTACCCTTTTTAAGGAATTTAAATGTATCTTCTATTTTACTATTAATCATACTCTGTGCTTTCTGATCAGCTTGAATCATTTGGTACCGAAGTTCATACAAGTGTGGTCTCAAAGATTTTTTTTCTTGCTCAGGAATTCCTTCCAAATTGAGATTGAGCCAAAGGTCAATATTTTCTTGCTGAAAAACATAATGAGCAAGTGATGCGCCTTCATCTCGATAAAATTCCAACACACCTTTAACTGCCGCATCTTTCTCTCGACTTAAAACGTCTTCTATTACTTCTTGCATAGCCGGAAGAAAATACCTAACGACTTTTTCGGGTGTTAGTTCTCTTTTTGATGCTGAATTAAGTAAATTAATCGAATGGTTTCTAAGTAGGCTCTCCCTATATTTTTCATCAATAGCTCGGTCGGCATCATTTATAGCTTTTTCTAAATCGATTGTGGCATTACTTTCATCATAATATCCTGAACGGTAAAGAAAGATAGTTTCTTTCCCTTTGCCTTCTTTTGCATACAAACAAGGCAATGTTGCGGAATGGGCCGCCTGAAATGAAATCCCAAACATTCCTTCAGCATTAAATCCTTGATGAATTGTATGTCCTTCACGAAATTTAAGATTGGTTCCATAGCAAACAACCGCTTGCAAAAATATAAGCGAAATACGTTTATGAAAATGCTGCTGGATTGCCGGAATGGGACTTTCAAAATATTTTCTAACATTTGCTACTGTTTTAAGCTCTTTCACATCTTTTTTAGGCCAAATGCCTTTAAAAGAAGGATTAATTAAAGAGGAAGTTCCATTTCCCTCCACCCCTTTAAGTGAATCACGTTTTTTTTGACTAGAGGTTTTGTGAGCCAAAAAGTGTGGATAAGCATTGTCGGTTGGTTTAATAGTAGGCATGGTTGTATTCTCTATTATTGGATATAATAAAAAAGACCATACCAGTTTTTTATTTTAAAAGCATCTAAATACATATTAATGAGTCAAATCTACAGTGAAACACTTCAAGCAGAAATGTTAATAGAAGTAGAAAAAGAATGGAAATAAGGCTAATTAAAATTAAGATAAGAATTTACTATTCAGTTCTTTTAATCTCCGCCCCCAGAAGGAGTTACGACAAAAGGAGATCCTGCACCTGAATAGTGAAAGAGTCGATAAAAAAGATCAGATTGAAAAAAGAAAAGATAAAAAAACAGGGCCAAAATAACTAACCAGGCAGCTAATACCATCCATCGTTTTTTTGACATAATCACTTCCTTTGAACTTAAAGAAATCCAATTCCTATTTTTTAACACTAAATAGAAAACGTATTCTAAGCAAGCAGTCGCGATAAAGAATAAAGGGAGCCAATTAAGGCTCCCTTTAGAAAAGAATTACATGTTAGATGTTCTTGCATTTCTGAAACCACCGGAGCGTCCGCCACCATGGCTTTCACGTGGTTCACGATTGCCAGAACGCTCAGAACGCTCTTGAGCGAGGCTGACGCGAATGTTGCGATCTAGAACAGCTGTTTCGTTCAATTCACGAATAGCTTTGTCAGCATCTTCTGAACTTTCCATCTCAACAAAGCCGAATCCTTTTGATTTGCCTGTATATTGATCTGTGATAATTTTTACGGAAACAACTTTCCCGATTTTTTCGAAAACAGATCTTAAAATATCATCTGTCACTTTCCAGGATAGGTTGCCGACAAAAATTTTCTTCTTCATAAACATAGTCTCCATGTTGGATTGTATCTAATAAAATGCACTTTATTGGGAAATTCTTTCCATTCGCAAGCTTTATACTAAGGGTTTTTCTGCAATGCAGGTTGACCTAAAATAACATTTAAGTTTTACGTTGATTTCTCGAGGGAATTAACGGAGTTTTGATTTGGAAGGAAAGGAAAACCCGAAAATTTAAATCCAAACATGGTCTCAAGATGAAGTGACGTATCAACTTTTAATGCAGCATCACCCTATACTAAAGGCTTTGAGAATGTTTCTTATTCGAATACTCCTGGTAAAATGCACCTACCTTCATATTTACATAAAACAAGATTTATTTCCACCACATTGATGAAAAAGAATGTATTTTTTTTTAACACTTTATACAAAAAGACTTTATAAACAGGTTAATTGGGATGATTTTCCTTGATATCTTCAATCTGCTGTTTAAAAGATTTCGGGATTATTGGGGGTTTTTCTTGCTGAGTTGCGTTAGCAATTGCTTCTCCAAATGTTCTTTCCATTAAATTAACTGGCTCCGTTTTTTTTTGAGGAGTGCTCAGCCATTTAGCAGTGAACTTTTTAGGTGCGGTTGATTTATTTAAGCAGCAATTTTTATATTTTTTCCCAGATCCGCATGGACAAGGATCATTACGTCCAATTTTTTCAGTCATATTCCTCCATTATATTATGTAGATAGCATAACTTTTTTGTTGCCCTACTCAGCAAAATTAGTTTAATATGGTGTCTGTTTTTTTGAAACTAGATTCATAAATTCAAAATGAACGTAACCATCAGAATTTAAGAAAACAAAATATAAGACGACAGCCAACTCCTTCTAGAATCTTTGCAGTCT
>NZ_JBFWIR010000112.1:0-5209 GCF_050255895.1 Parachlamydia sp. | reverse complement strand
CTGCGCTGATGATAGCGGCATCGAGCGTGGCAGATTTAGATTTATTTTGGGTTAAATCATCGGCCTCTTCTATAAGGCCTCGCATTGCCTCACAAATTTTATCAGACACTGGCAAATTCATGAGAGAAAAGATTTTTTCAATACGTTCAACTTGTTCTTCCGTTTCATGCAAATGTGTTGTCAGAGCTTCTTTTAAATCGGGAAGAGAGGCGGCTTTAATTAATTTAGGAAGGGCTTTTAAAATTTGATTCTCCGAGTTATACATATCAGCTAACTCATCAATAAACAATTGAGTTAAATCTTGATTTTTCATAATTCCCTCCTTTTAATATAGAAATGCTTTCTACATAAATTTGAAAATAACTAGATCGATGAAAGAGAATGGAAAATGATTTAATTATGCGTTTAATATAATTATCTTTAAAAGCTAATCATATTAGCATGTTGGAATTGGAATCTTGCCTATCCTTTTAAGATAGTTGATTTTTTATTATTTTGACATATTTTTTTTAAAAAAAACATGCTATATTAGTCCAAGTGATTGATGATTAAATATTTAGTTTTCATCATTTTTCCGAGAGTATTACATCGTTAATTTTTATGCTTTTTAAAGTATTGAATTTCTCTTTCGTGTTTGACTGCTTCCTCACGCGTTTCGAAAGTCCCTAAATTTCTTCTCTTTCCTGTTTTGGGGTTTACAGACAAAGAATAGATCCGATATTTGCCAGATTTTAATTTGCGAATCATTTGAAACCTCATTGGTTTTTATTTTTTTTAATCAAATTTTTTATAAATTTGTCAAGAAGATTAAACCAACAATAATTAAAGGAAAAAAAATAGCTATATGTTACATTAAGCTTTAGCTAAAAGAGGTTAATATGACGGTGAATTTAAATAATGTTTTGAAATCTTATTATATAGCAGCTCAGGATAGGACGAATCAGCCAAAAATTAATCATCCTATTCTAATTCTTCAGTGTAAAAATGGAGTAAAAGAACTTAATCTAATAGTAGATAGAAGACAGGTGTCTTGGTATGACAGGTTATTGGCTTTTTTTGGACGTGGAAATGCCAGTCTTAAAAATGTAAGAAACTATCTAGATGAACATAAGACTGAAATCTCTGCAGAAAATATAAGCGCTATAAAAATAATAGATTCGAAAATCTCTCTAAGAAATCAAAGCAGCCGCATACAAAAAATTCCCTTGCTGAATTCGTGGGTATTACATTTAGAAAAGAGTACTTATTCTTGTTATGTAGGAACTACGCATGTACCGACAAAAGAAGATAGGGGTGGCATTATTGATTTTACCAAAGTCTTTCCAATAAAAGGATTAGCTTATATTGCTGATGGATCAGGTCATGCTGTTTCAGCTGTTAAGCAAGAAGCATATACAGATCTCTGGAAAGAGTTTGATGAAAGGATTGGCGAGCTTTCTCATCCGGAAAGTCCCGTTGCTTGTCAAAAACAATTAGAATCTTTGCTTAGCGATCAAAGTAAGAAATTTGAAGAGAAGGGCTATGCCTCCACTTTGATTGTCACACAATTAATTGCGGGAGCAGATGGGAAAAAATACTTAGCTCATGTTGCCGTCGGAGATTCTGATTTATATTGCCTACGTAAAAATGGTCGGTTGGAGCAAATTACATCCATGAATAAAGATGATCCTTCCCGGAATACGGAGCTAGCTGGTGATGTTCGTCAAATGCATAGGGGATTGACTGAAGTTCATCCAGGAGACAAAATCATAGGTGTTACGGATGGAATCACCGATTTTATGAGTAAAGATATCTTGAGATCCATCCTATTAGAAAAAGGGACGACACCTGAGAATTTAGGTACAAAATTATTCAATCGACTACTTCAGGGGAATTCTAAAGGCTCAAAATCATTGAAGAGAGAAGATTCAAGCGACAGTGATGATATTAGTGTTTTTTTTATGACTGTTCCAGAGTCCATTGCTTAAGAAAGATTTCCAGGTTTTGCTGATCGAGGGAAGAGGAACTATTGGGCAGAGTATTTTGATTTCTATAGCGAACCATTTTTTTAATATAAAATGTGACATTTTCTCCAAAGTAAAATGTTTTAAATAATAAATTGCAGATCCTCGTGACTTTTTCATTTTAAATATGTAAACTTAATAAGTTTTACTAAGGATAAAGATGGATATAGAAATTACTGAATTGCAGCAAAAAATTGAAGCTCTCACAAAGGTGAATGCTGAATTAATGGTGAGCCAGCAAGAATACTCTTCAGCTAAGCAAAGCTTGAATAGAATGAGTGTTCGATTACGTAAATTATGTAAACGATTAACTCCAACAAATGAAATAGTACTCGAAATGCAAAAAATCGCTGATGAAATTCGAGAATCTGTAAAAAAAGCCTAAGCTGCAAAAGAGATAGCGTGAAGCTGAAGTACAACAGATTGCTTAATCACTACAAACAAGCTAAATTTTAAGTAGAAAATGGCAGAGCTAAAAACAGAACTACATCTTAGAAATCGTCATAGAGAGCCCTATGATTTTAAGCTGCTCATAAAAAATTGTTCTGATTTAGCTAAATTTGTAGCGACAAATAGCTATGGAAATGAATCGATTGATTTTACCAATCCGATTGCTGTTAAAATCCTCAATAAAGCCATTCTAAGAGTCTTTTATAACATCACATGGGACATACCAGAACATTTTTTGTGTCCTCCCATTCCCGGTCGTGCAGATTATGTTCATTATATTGCAGATTTGCTTGGTGTTTCTAATAGAGGAATCATACCTCAAGGTAAAAAAATCTCCATCTTAGATATCGGTGTAGGAGCAAACTGTATCTACCCACTTATCGGATATAGAGAATATGGATGGAATTTTGTTGGGACAGATATCGATCCACGAGCGATTTCGATTGCGAATGGAATAATTAAGCAAAACAACCTCACAGAAGCCATCGAAATTCGCTTGCAAAAATCCTCCTCAAATGTTTTTAAAGGGATTTTGAGTGATAACTCAGCATTCGATGTTTCAATGTGTAATCCTCCTTTTCATGCCACACCTTCTGAAGCAAGAGCTGGAACTAAACGGAAGTGGAAAAATTTAAGGATAAAAACAGATGCATTGAATTTCGGGGGACAAAGCAATGAGTTGTGGTGTCCTGGCGGAGAAGTCGCATTTATAAAACGTATGATTGAAGAAAGTATTCACGTTAAATGCAAGTGGTTTACAACTCTTGTTTCAAAAGCTAGCAGTCTTTCAAACATTTATCAAGCATTAGAAAAGGTGAAGCCTCTCGAAGTTAGAACGATAAATATGGGTCAAGGGCAAAAGAAAAGCCGAATCGTTGCTTGGACATTTATCTAAATTCTCTAGACTGCAAAGAAAAAAAATGAATTGCATTGCTGATGAATTTTGTGCATGAGTATGTGTCATGAAAAAAAGGCAGTTATAACTTTCCCTATAACTGCTCGTCTCTCAAGATTCCAGTTACTGGGTACACTTCAAACTTTTAACTGGGCTTGTCTTCTCTCAAGAGTTTTCAACTTTCTCAAATTAATAGCCTATATTTTTCTTTAAAAAAAGGTATCTCAAAAGATATGACCTTCTCCTTTGAGCCAATTTAGAAAATGTGTAAGAAAGTGGCAATTAGAATCGGGCATATGGAAAAAGGACGTTCTTTCAACCGTTAGGATGTCTTATTTAAATGAAAAATCCCCCTTGTTTCTTTTTTTCAGACTGATATATCGTTAAAATTTTTTAAAAAACTCAAAGATACAAATGAATTTTTTTCTTATATATGCAATGAAACTAGCCGGCATTATTGCTAAGTCGATTGTATTCTCATACGCCCTATCTTTTCCTTTTTATGATTTTTTAAATAAAATTAAATCCACCGAAGAGCTTTAAGGGGGTATCGGCGAGATGACCGAGATCGCCAATAAGAAGAACTTTATTATCGATTAAAGATTGAGCTTGCAATTGTGCTTTTTGGAGTGTTTCAAGGGATGCATAAGACACTTTTGGCAATTCGGCAATATCAGCAGCTATCACATCCTTAAGAGTTTAAATACTCCTCTTTCGCAAACTACTAAGGCTTATACTATCAAGTATGTTGATTAGGGTTATGTCGACTAGCCTGAGCTTCGCCTAAAGACTTTTTAACCACAGGCTGTTTTTTTTTTGAAGAGAGAGATAGTGTTATTATTTATGGGGGATGCACCATTAGTGCGCCATAAAACAAAAAGGCAGTTACAGCGAAAGCAGTAACTGCCTGAGTCTCAAATTTCCAGTTACTGGGCACACTTCGAACTTTTGACTGGCTCAGCCTCTCTCAAAAATTTTCAACTCTATCATTATTAAAGACTTAAAAATTCACTGGAAAATTGTATCCAGCAGCAGAAGCCCAAAGCGGTGATCAAAACGGAAGTGCTTGACTTCCGTTTTATTCCGTGTTAATTTCCTAGTTAGAAGATTAAAAGGACAGCCTAAATGATTGAAGAATACCTATCACAAAATGAATCCAAGACCGTGGAATTCAAAGAAAACACAAGATCTCTTTCTGGAATAGTCAAAACAGTTGTGGCTTTTGCTAACACTTCGGGTGGGGTATTGCTCATAGGAGTAAAAGATAAAACAAAAGAAATTGTTGGAGTTCCTAATTCGCTTCATGAAGAAGAGAGAATTGCTAATGCAATAAGCGATAGCGTTGCCCCTTTAATCATTCCAGATATAGAGATTCATGCTTATCGAGATCGAGAGTTAATCATCATACGCGTTCCTCATGCTGCTGGACCCTTTTATTTGAAATCAGAAGGATCAAAAAATGGGGTTTACATTCGGTTTGGCTCTACAAATCGCATTGCCGATGATGAAATGTTAAATTCTCTAAAGCTTTTCTCAGAAAATCGCGCTTACGATGAATTGCCTTCTCCAAAAGGAGTGCTGGATAAAGAGGCTATTGAAAAAGCTTTTGCAATTGTTAAAAAATATCCGACTAAGAAACAGTTGGAAGCTCTGAATATATTAACTGAACATTTAGGAAAATCTATTAATACGAATGGGGGAACGTTATTATTTGGCCTCAACCGCCTGACTCTTTTTCCTGATGCTCTTATTCGATGTGCGAGATTTAAAGGAATTACAAAAGAAAAAATTATAGACTGCCAGGAATTCACATCAAGATTACCTTTTGCAATAGGAGAGGTCTTAGCATTTATTGAAAAAA
>NZ_JBFWIR010000111.1:0-5787 GCF_050255895.1 Parachlamydia sp. | reverse complement strand
GATTAGCAAGCTATATTTAGGAACACGATTTAAAGCTAAGCTTGAAGAATTCATGCATGTTGATCGTTGGAATAAACTTTCATCTGGTCCATCGTCTCGACCTCCAGCACCTCCTCGCCCTCCAAGAGTTTATGGGCAAATAGGCACGACAGATCACGCTCCTGATTCCGCTAAAATTGACGACAATTCTGATCAGCCATCCTCTCAAACTAAACCTCCAGCACCTCCTCGCCCTCCAAGGGTTTATGGGCAAATAGGCGCGACAGATCACGCTCCTGATTCCGCTAAAATTGATGACAATTCTGATCGGCCATCCTCTCAAACTAAGCCTCCAGCACCTCCTCGTCCTCCGAGGGTTTATGGGCAGCCCTTGAAGACAGATAATGCTACCGATCCCACTAAAATTGATAGCAATCCCGATCCCCTGCCAACTAGATCTAGAGAAGCTCCAATTAGACAAAATAATGCCAATAAAGATGAAGATTTCCTTAAAGCCTTAGAAAAAAATCGTCGAAGAGCTGTTGGGGATGATGGAGATATTGACAATGAAGAGGAAGATGAGGTTGAAATTTCTGTAAATCAGGATAAAGAAGTTAAGCAGCCATTAGTCAAGAAAGAAGGTCAAGGTCAAAACCCCATCGCGCTAAAGATTATAAAAGAAATGAAAGCTAGAAATCTAGTTGACTCCCAAGACCAGCCGGAAGGAGTTGAACCAGAAACAGAAAATGATGACTGGAAAGTTTGATCCCACTTGCTTACTAATTTAGCTAGAGCTATAATATAAATAAGATCAGTATTTGGGGGTGTCACGGTTTCGACTGAGAAGTCAAGTATTGATTGCATGCGGAGGATGTCGGTTGGCCTCCTAAAAAAGCCGATAAAACAATAAATGCTAACACAAATAGCAAACTAATTAGTGGTGTTGATTTTGCCGCTGCTGTAGAAGCTGATTCAGTTTCTTACGCTGCTGCTGCTTAACCTGACTAATTGGTCGCTGTATAAAGCCTAACAGCTTTATCAGCACAGCAGTCTGAGACTGGACCAAGGGTCGAGGAGTCTGCTGTCATTGACTTGGTACGGAATAAAGTCCGCCGCTTCTAGGGTTTTATTCTAAGATAAATGAAGCAAGTTAATCATAGTGTGGTGGCTGCAATGTGATTGACTTATTTTCAGCACACTAAGCATGTAGATATTAATATGTAGATTTGCCCAGGACGAGAGTTCAATTCTCTCCACCTCCATTCAATTTTAAGGCTTCAGTTTAAGGACTGAAGCCTTTTGTTTTTAGTGGCTTACAACACAAAAATCACATCGAAAAATTTAGCTGCGTAAAGCTCATTTACGCAGTATTTACGCACTAGACTGGATAAAACTGCAGTAAAACGATTCTCTTTTTTATAAGTGCATGCTATGTGCTATGATCATAGCTCGTAATCCTAACTAAAATCATAAAACCAGCTAATGCGTCCGCAAAGGAATAATTATGAATGAAACAATTTATTTAAACATTGAGCCCTGGATGTATTCAGTTATGGAGAGATTTTGGGTTGGCCAAACATGGAACCAAGCAATTGGAAACGATATCGAGAAGTTAAACAATCCCCAAATGCATGGTCCTTATTCCATTGGCAAAATTCTCATTCCTGAGCAATGTTCTGTCTGCCAAGGATCCATTGGAGGATATTTTGCAAGCCGAAGTGAATTTAAAGAAGGGTTAAAATGGAATAGATCTGCAACCTGCATTGGATGTGGGCACAAACCTTTTGCGCTGAAATGTAATTGCTCACCATGCTCAGCCTTTCATCGAATCGAAAAAGAGCGCTTAAAAAAAGAAGCGCAAGAAAAAGCATTTTTAGAAGAAGCTCACCGAAAGGAACTTATCAAAAATCGGGTTCAAAACCACAATCAAAACGTGAATTCGTTAGAATTTGGTACATATGATGATTGGGCAATTTTATTGGCCATGCTCGTACAGTCAACGAGTGAAGATCCTTTTATTATTACACCCCTTAGGGACTCAGAACTTTCTTTGGGAACAAGTCCTCATAAATCAGCGGAAGCAATTCAAAAAGTAATATCCTATCTTCAGTTTTTGGATGACAGTCCTCGTACAGCAGTGCTTAAGGATGATTCCCTTAATTGGAATGGACAAAGCGAAAGCTATAAAGTAATTAGCCATGCACTAAATCCCAAAGAGCATCTCTTAAATACTCTCAGAACTTGCTCGTTTGACTGCGGAGACGCCGAATGCATTGCTTTAGATATCCGAGCACTGATGATTGATGAGGCATTGGAATTTCTTGAACGAACAAGGGAAGAATATGGGTTACCCCATCAAGTTGGAGATAAAACAAAATTTTTATTTAATCAATTGATTATAGAAAGGCCTCTTGGTGAAATCTTCTTCTTAATTTGGCGTAGCTGTGTAGATTCTGCGGCTGCCGTTCAGAAAAAAAGTATCAGTCGAGCCCAAGCCTCAAATCGTGTGATTGGAGAAATAGAGCGGCTCCATATCAGAGCCAAAGAAAATGGATGGCAATTAAAAATCTACAAGAGATTTAATTTCGGAAAACAAAATTGGTTGTCCTATGTGTATTTTAATTTAGTACTAAAATTATCTGGAGAAGGACTGGAGTATAGCTGGATTGATGTGTTACAAAAACAGCAACTTCTTGTGAACTTAGATCCTGAATCACCTATTTTGGGGTCTTATATCCCTGCTATACTGGAGGTCTTGAAAGAACGAGATCTCCTCAACACATCCAATCCGAACGGTCAATGAACCTTCTCCATCTCTTCCAAGCTGCTCAAATTGAAGAAGAAAGACACCCGCACAAACCCGACCAAACCGAGTTTGCAATACTTTATCTGTGACGATTGTGACATGTGTGAATCCTGGCAAACTCCTGTCACACTTCGATATCATTGTCACAAATTCTAAAGTTATGAGTAAGGCTGAGAAGATTTTTGAATGGTGGGCGGCTTTTGGGGAGGGATTGTGAGCTTAGCTTTATCATCCGACACGCTGCTCTGCAAAGCATTGATAGCATGCATCTCAAGATTATATCTCTCACTCTGCAAACGTGAAGGATCAAAAACTACAAAATATCTAACCATCCAACAATAAAAAACTAAAAGTCCAATCATGATAGTAGCACTCAAGATTTGAATCCAAAGACTAGGTCCCGCTACAACTCCGGTTCCAAATAGTAACTGACAAAAGCCAATGACCCAATTTACTGAAGCCATAACATTGCTTTTATAGCCATCTCCAGTAATCTTTTTTCCAGTAAGGGTCGAAAAAAAATTAGGCATTTTTTTGACCTTTAAATACTGAAATTGTTAAACACAAACAGTCTGACCCCGAGGCTGTTCCATAAAATTGTAAAAAAAATTTATCTTCGCCAATGCAAAACTCCAAGGGATTAGTCAATGAAGCGCCAAAAGAACCGAGAAAATTGGTAAGAATAAGAGTTAACACATTTCCGTCTTGAGAAGTTGCGCAGCCTTTTTTAGAGGGGTCAGAATCTGATTCAAATCTAAAATGAAATTGAGCCGTCTTTTCGGAAGTAACAGGTATGTGGACTTGGAGACCGTGTTTTGGGTTACAGCATACCGTTTCCGAAAGAACGAGCTCTAAACTCCCATTAAATATCTTTGGCGTGATCTTATTCATGACAAAGAATCTAGCAAAAAGTGCAGCTGTAAGTCAATAAATTTCACAAAAAGATGCTATTTTTGTGAAAAGCGAACAATTAAGTTGCTTGATTTCACAAAAAGATGCTATTTTTGTGAAAATCAGGGAATGATATAAAATGCATCAAAGTATTGAAATCTTGGTAAAGGATAGAATTATCGATCATGGTCGCGGTTGGTGTTTTACCACTATGCACTTTTCGGATCTAGGTAGCGATGCTTCTATTCGAAAGGCTCTTTCACAACTTCAAAAACAAAACATCATCCGGCGGCTTGTTCAGGGTGTTTATGATTATCCCAAAATGCATGACCTATTGGGTACCATTCCACCTGATTTGAACGAAGTCGCCAAGGCAATTGCAGAAAAAAATGGAGTTCAAATACAACCTGCTGGAGCTTATGCTGCCAATTTAGTTGGCCTTTCTGTGCAAGTGCCTGGTCGGGTTATATTTTTGACCGAAGGCCCATCCCGAAAAGTTAAGATTGGAAATCAAGAAATCATTTTTAAAAAGACCACAAAAAAAATTATGTCTTCTGCAGGGACTAGAGAAGGTCTTCTGATTCAAGCTTTGAAAAATCTAGGAAAAGATCATATTGACCAGATAGCGCGTGCGCAAATTTCAAAATTCCTAAAAAATACAACTGAAGAAGAAATTAAAAAAAACATGAAATTCGCTCCCGCCTGGATCCGCGCTCTTGTTTTTGAAATAATGGGACTCAAGCCATGAATGAAATTTATCTTTTATCCAAAGATGAACGAGCACTTTTCTTTAGAACTGCTACTGATATCCAAAATATGCCTTTTGAAATTATAGAGAAAGATTATTGGGTTGTATGGGTTTTAGAAAGGCTATTTTCACTTGAGAAGATAAAGCCGTATCTTACCTTCAAGGGAGGCACGTCTCTTTCAAAAATATATGGATTAATTGATCGTTTTTCAGAGGACATTGATCTTTCAATCGAAAGAGAATTTTTTGGTTTTGGGACGCCTCATGATCCTGAAAATGCACCGTCCAAGAAAAAACAGAATGCTATAATTGACAATCTTTCAAAAGCTTGCTCTGTTTATGTGCAAACTCAGATGCTGGCTGATCTTAAAGATGCCTTTGCAGAAAAACTTGGGGTAACCGATGGATGGCAAGTATTCCTTGATCAAGAAGACCCTGATGCTCAAACCTTATTATTTGAATATCCAAGCGAAACTTCAAAAGCTGGATATATTAGACCCCTTGTAAAAATCGAAATTGGGGCAAGGTCAGAACATTGGCCAGTCAGTCAACATAGAATACAAAGCTACGCTAAAGAAGCATTAAAAGAAAAAATTCATGAATCTGAAATAGTCGTTCGGGTGTTGAATGCCGAGCGAACTTTTTGGGAAAAGGCGACTATCCTTCATCAATATGCACATCTACCCCAAGATAAAAAGCTTCCACCACGTATTTCGAGGCACTTCTATGACTTTTTCCGATTATTAAATTCTCCGGTAAAACAAAAAGCGCTGAAAGAAGCTGCTTTACTTGAAAGGGTGGCTAATCACAAAAGCATTTATTTTGCATCTGGCTGGGCAAGCTACAGCACTGCTAGACAAGGAACTTTGAAGCTTTCCCCTCCTTCGCATACCTTAAAAGAACTTCAAAAAGACTACAACCTAATGAAATCCATGTTTTTTAGGGAGGTTCCTGAGTGGGAATTGATCTTAAAAACCATCAGAGAATTCGAAACCGAATTCAATTAAGTCGGTATCGCTTTAATGCCTTTAAAACAAATTAAAATGTGCCAAAACATTCCTCAAATGCGTAAAAATTGCGTAATTTATTCAAAACAGTCTCATTTACCTGTTAATGTGCTAGGGAATTGATAGTTTTAGTGGGGAGATTGGTCGTCTCTTAGTTGCATTTTATTGCGGTTTTATCTAGAATATCCCACTTTACAAGGGACTTTCAATGGGTACAATTAGAATATGCTGAGTCTCCATAAATTTCACTACCCTTGGGCAAATTACGAGTCATCACTTTGAAAGGAACAGAGTCGTGTTCACATCCCGGACAAAGTATCACTCACAAAGTCCAGCCAACCCCAGAAGCAAATACA
>NZ_JBFWIR010000110.1:0-5787 GCF_050255895.1 Parachlamydia sp. | reverse complement strand
CACAAAGAAAATGGATTTAGAGAAATCTGGATAGAAAGTGTGCCAAATTGGCATGGGAATGCACTTTTTATGAATGTCAATCTTTAATACACCAAGGAGTCAGAATGAAACGGTACCATAAACTTACACCAGAAGAAGAGAAGATTATTAATTTGAAAGGGACCGAATACCCAGGCACGGGGCAGTACGATCAGCACGCAGAACCTGGTGTGTATGTATGCAAACGCTGTGATGCTCCTCTGTATTTATCAGAGGATAAATTTTCTTCCCAGTGTGGTTGGCCAAGCTTTGATGACGAAATCTTTGGAGCTGTAGAACGTAAGCTAGATGTCGATGGTGCGCGTGTCGAAATCCTGTGTGGCAATTGTGGCGCACATTTGGGACATGTTTTTTCTGGCGAAGCTTTAACCCCCAAAAATATCAGGCATTGTGTTAATTCCCTTTCTTTGTCTTTCATTCCTGCTATGACCAAGGAAGGGTACGAGCGGGCACTATTTGCTGGGGGATGTTTCTGGGGTGTTGAACATTTATTGAAAAAGCTTTCAGGTGTTATGAGGGTAACATCTGGGTACACAGGTGGAACTGTCGTAAACCCTACATATGAAGAGGTGTGCACTGGCAAAACAGGGCATGCTGAAGCGGTGGAAGTGTTATTTGATTCAAAGGTAACCAGTTACGAAACTATCTTAAAGTATTTTTTTGAAATTCATGATCCTTCACAATCGCAGAGGCAAGGTCCTGATGTGGGCAACCAATACCGCTCGGCTATTTTTTATCTGACAGAGTGGCAAAAAGAAATTGCTTTAGATTTAAAGAGAATTTTGGAAAAATACGGGACACATGTAGTCACAGAAATTGTTCCTGCATCAACATTCTATCCGGCTGAAGATTATCATCAGTCCTATTATGGAAAAACCGGCAAACAACCCTATTGTCATCAGTGGACCCCCCGATTTTGAGTTTAATATGAAAGTTTTTTTGCGTATATTTATCGTTCTTGTTGCCCTTGTACAGCCTGGACATGCCTTTGATAAGGTGATTATTTGGGGGCACAAGCTTCATTCACACACCCACTCTTATGTGCATAACGGATTTTATAGAGCCTTTCAATTCTTAGGCTATCCTACGTATTGGTTTGACGATCAAGATTATGTGGAAGATTTTGATTTTTCTAATAGCTTATTTTTGACTGAAGGACAAGTGGATCACAACATCCCTTTACGGGAAGATTGTCAATACATCCTGCATTATTGTCGATCTCCCAAGTACCAGTCCTTAATCGAAAAAGGCAATTGTATCATTTTACAAGTGTATAACCATGGCCTTTATATCTATGATGAAGTGGGAAATCCCATTCTAGAATCTGTTCCAAATCCGGACACACTCATTCAAGTTGAGCCATTTGTGTATTGTGATCCGCAAGGAAAACGTGTTTATATGCCCTGGGCAACAGATTTGTTACCATATGAAATTGATGATGTAAAAGAGAGTTTGAAAACAGTTGTAAAAGAACCTTCGGTTTATTGGGTAGGAACTTATTCAGGAGGACTGTTTGGCAATATTTTAGAAATTGGACCATTTGAAAAAGCTTGCCACATGAATAACATTAACTTTATTCACAAAAACCCATGGACTCCTAAAAGAGGAATTAGCATGCAGGAGAACTGCGAGCTCATTAAACGCTCTTATATGGCTCCTGCAATTGTGGGGACGTGGCAAAATGAAAAAGGTTATATTCCTTGCAGAATATTTAAAAACATTAGCTATGGCCAAATGGGTATCACAAACTCCAAAACAATTTATGATTTATTTGAAGGCAAAATCGTCTACAATCCGAATACTTTTCAGCTCTTTTATGATGCAGAAAAACGGATCAAAGAGATGAAGCTCGAAGAACTTTATGAATTGATGGATTTTGTCAAAACAAAACACACCTATTTGAATCGTATTCAGGTGTTGGTCGAATTTTCAAACTACATCAAAGCAAATACTAAATCTTAGTGATGACGTCCAAAATCTATATAGACTTGAGCTACGTCAACTTGGAGTAGTTCGACTTCGATGGTATCTCCAACATCCAAGTGCTTGAATCCACTCACGAGTTTACCTTCAACTGGTGGATCCAAAAGGCGCACCCACGTGCCTTTTGAACTGGCACCTGTGACAATGGCTGAGTAGATCTGTCCAATCTGGTTTTTTAGAATCATTGCAGCAGCAGATTTTTTTAAATGTCTTTCTACTTTATTGGCATCTTCTTCTTTTTTCGTGCAGTGCTGTGCTAAAGTTTGCAGCTCCGCATCGGAATAAGAAGGATTTTGCTTTTGTAAAAAGCTTTTTAAGAGTCGCTGCATAATTAAATCTGGATAGCGCCGGTTTGGGGCGGTCGTGTGAGCATAATCTTCTAAAGCGAGATCAAAATGTCCGGGAGCTTCATTGCCTGGATAGCTAGGGACGTATTCTCCCCGCCCAATCAATTTGATAATGGTTAATGACAAATCTGGGAATCTTAGAGGGTCTTGTTTCTGTTGTTGCAAAAGAAAATTTTGCAAAGCTTTTGCATTTGGTTCATGAGGCAAGGAAACATCATGAATTTTTGCTATTTCGACAATTTTTTCCCAACGCTGCGGTTTTTTGACGATCCGCTTAAGGATAGGGACTTTCTGACTAATTAGATATTTGGAGAGGCAGGAATTCGCGGCGATCATACAGTTTTCAATCAGGGTATGGCCTCGATCTGATACGACTTTGCTTAAGGCGACCGGTATGTGATTTTCAAGGATAGGTTTCACTTCAATCGTGTCAAAATTTAAAGTTCCCAATTGTTCTCGAAATTGTTGGATTTTGTTCGAGATCAAATCTTGTAACTTAAGTTGTTCGTGGACTTCTGGCGAAACAGACTGCAAGGGTTTGCCGTGTTCAAGCCATTCGGAGACGGTTGGATAGGCTAGTTTTTGATGATTGTGTACGTTGGCTAAGTAGACATCCAACAGTTCAAACTTACCGGCTTCATCGATTTCCATTTCCACAACCACTGCATTTCTATCCACCTGTGGATTTAACGAAGTGATATCTGTTGAAAGTTTGGGATGCAGCATAGGAAAAATGACAGAAGGTGTATAAATCGACGTTGTATTGTTTTGGGCCTGTAAATCGATGAGCGATTCTTTTTGAACTGTTCCAGAAACATCCGCTACAGCCACATATAACCGATGCGTCTTCCCATTTTGCATGGGCTCTGCATAAGTCAATTGATCAAGATCTTTGGAATCAATATTATCAATGGAGATCCACAGCAAATGGCGCAGGTCTTTATAGGATGGAAGTGGTGCAGGAGCCTCTTTAATGTGATCTAATTCATTCAAGACCGGTGGGGAAAAATCAGGAATAAACCCGTGATCAAGCATAACTTGATGAGCAACCTGATCTAAATCGACGTTGTTGTGATTATTTGGAAGCATATGTCTTATCTCACATTAAGGGGTTCGTATTTCAATAGGTCGTGGTTGGGAAGTGATGTATGCGGCGATATCAAGAACTTCCTCAACAGTTAATCGAGGTTCTTGATAGGGCATATTATCGTAAATAAAGGCTGCCAAAGTGGGAAGATTGTTCATGCCAGCAGCTTGATTAAATGAGTGGTTACCCCACAAAGGCGGATATTTAAGATTGTCAGGACGTAATTGTCCTTCACCATCTTTACCGTGACACGCTGCACAGTGTTGCTGGTAAAGAGTGTTTCCTTTCTCTGCATTTGGGATAGCATGTGAGCGTAGCTTTTTTAGACCTAACCAAGGGGCTTGGTTTGAGACACCCTTTGATATCCATTCTAAATAGGCGATCATGGCCTTCATTTCCTTCGATTTTAAAGGAACAGGCTTACCGTTGAGACTTTTTGTGAAGCAGGCATTGATTCTTTCTTCTAAGGTATAATGGGGATTATCGAGAATCGCACGTGGATATTTCTTTGTAACACCAACTAAAGAGATTCCGTTGTTCTCTCCGCCAAAGGTGTTGCCACAATTAAAATGGCAGTTTGTGCAGCTGATTTCATCACCCGCGTATTGGGGAGCATGCTTTTTTGTATCGAATAAAATCCGAAATCCTTGCATGACTAATGGTTTGATATTTTCGGGTGCCATTTCAGGGTCTAGTAAGGTTGTTCTCCATTCCTGGGTATCATTTGATGAAGACATTCCATTAGAAGAGGAAAGTGCGACGAAAAGACCAGCTAAGCTAAAGAAGATGAAGAACAGAATGACAAATCGGGAATGTTCCATGCGACCTCTCTATAAAGCAGAGCAAAATTTAAGCCTCGATTCTAAAGCCTCACCATAAGAATTTGAATTGAAATTTATCAATCAATAATTTTAATTCTAAAAAATAAAGGGAGGTTTCGCATGTTACGCGTTTGGTTAACAACGGGATTGGTCATCTTACACACGTTTCTTCACGCCATACCAAACAAGGTATTGTTAATGCGTCATGCCGAAAAGCCTTTAGAAGGGATTTGCCTAAATCTGAAAGGGTTAGAGCGGGCAGCTGCTTTAGTTCCTTATTTTCAAGGGCGGTCGGAAATTCAGCAATATGGAACGCCTGTGGTTATTTTTGCTTTAAAACCTGGTCCTGAAAATGGATCAGTCCGTTCTATTCAGACCGTAGCGCCGTTAGCCCATGCGATGGGCATCCAGTTAAATACAGACTTTGAAGATCCTCAATATCCCAAGATGATCGAATGGATTAAAACGCACCCTGGTTTTCAGGATAAAACGGTTTTGATTTGTTGGGAACATCATGTTCTTCCTGATATGGCAAAGCAATTTGGGGCATCTACAGTTCCAGCAACATGGGAAGGCGATGTTTTTGACCGTGTGTGGGTGCTAGATCTTTCTCAAGAAGAAGTCATTTTTACCGATATTCCTCAACGTCTGCTATTTGGAGATTCTTCCGCAGGAGCTTCGTGAAACCATTTTTTATAAATTTTGGCATACGTTCCATCTCGCTGAACTTGCTGTAAAGCTCGGTTAAAGGCCGCTAAAAATTCAGGGTTTCTTTTGCTAAATCCAAAGGCCATTTTTTGGATGGGCTTAGGAAGTGATCCCAGAATTTTTAAACTTCCCTTTTCTTTAACAAGTAAGTAAGCATGAGGATAAAGGAGCAAAAAAGCGTCAATTTGTCCTTTTTCGAGATCTTTCAGGGCTTCATTCATATCGCCAAAAGGATAGATCACCATTTTACCAATTTGTCGATCATTTAGTAGCTGTCTAGCTCCCTCTTCTTCGGCTGTTCGGCTAAGAACACCAACTGATTTTCCTCGCAATTCTTGCACGGATTTAATGGATGAATTTTTAAGCTTACTAACCACTAAACTTAAATGTGTGACTAAATAGGGAATTGAAAAATCAATCACTTGTTGATGTCCTTCTTCCATTACCAATCCATCGGCAATTAGATCATATTGTTGATTATCCAGCCCTTCCATAATTTGATTGGGCGCTGCTTCTACCCACTCACATCGGAGTTTTAGCTGTTTGCAAATTGCATTAAGTAAGTCCACCTCTAAACCCGCTTTTTGTCGATTAATGAAGGGGGGATTTGAAAATGAACTTCCGATTTTTAAAACTCCGGGAGTAATTGTACTATAACTTGCTTTTTCTAAAGCGTTTAAGAGACTTTCTCTGAATTAAATAATACAGGCTATTCTTCTAACTACCAACCGAGTCATAGCAAGATAAAACATTGATAAACTGCTTGTTGCAATTAACTCATAATCCTTACTTAATCGACGAC
>NZ_JBFWIR010000109.1:0-5895 GCF_050255895.1 Parachlamydia sp. | reverse complement strand
CTGCACAATCCTCAACGAACGCGGTTGCTACTTTTTCCCCAATCCCTTCAATGTGCAAAAGTTCTTCAGTAGTCATCTGCATCAAAATGTGTACATTACCTGCACGCTTTGCCAACAATTCAGCTGTTCCTTCACCCACATGTTTAATACCTAAAGCCATAATGAAGCGAGAAAAAGAAACATCTTTTGATTTTTCAATACTGGTGATGAGATTTTCGACCGATTTAGTTTTGAATCCTTCTAATTGAAAAAGTTGCTCACTTGTTAAAGCATAAATGTCGGAAGGACGTTTTACAAAGCCAAGTCGGACTAACTGCTCGACTACTTTTTCCCCCATATGCTCGATATCCATCGCAAATTTTCCTGCAAAATAGATCAAACGGCGCAATTGTTGTTCGGGGCAATGTAAAGTATTAGGACATTTGACGGCAACTTCGTCTACAGATCTTGCCACCAAGGCGCCACAACTAGGGCAATGCGTAGGCATTTTCCAAGGATGGCTATCCGATTTGCGTTTGTCAAAATTCACCGAAACAACCTTGGGGATCACATCGCCCCCCTTTTCGATGATCACAGAATCTCCCTCTCGAATATCTTTTCGCAAAACCTCTTCTTCGTTATGCAAAGTGGCGCGGGCGATCGTGCTTCCTGCGAGAAAAACGGGCTTAAGCTCAGCTACAGGCGTTAGAACTCCTGTACGACCCACTTGCACAGTGATTGAATAAATGTCTGTTTCTGCTTGCTCAGCTGCAAATTTATAGGCCACAGCCCAACGGGGGTTTTTCCCTGTAGATCCTAAACGTTTTTGTTCGGCTAAGGAATCGAGCTTAACTACCACTCCATCAATTTCAAAAGGGAGAGATGCCCGAAGGGTTCGCACTTTTTCAACAAATTCCCAAATTTCTTCTAGAGTATGACACTTTTCAACTTGGTGTAAAATGGGCAATCCATAACTTTTTAAAAGAGCATGACAAGCAAATTGACTTGTTAGGGCATCCTGAGAATCTTGTCCTATGCCGTAAAAGACAACATCCAATTTTCTGCGACGTGTTTCATTAGGATCAAGCAACTTCAATGAGCCAGCTGCCGCATTTCGAGGATTGGCCCACAGATCTTCCCCTTCAAGCTCTTTTTCCGCATTGAGTTTTTGGAAGACTTGTTTTGGCATAAAAATCTCTCCTCTAACCTCTAAAAAGTCAGGGGCGGAAGGTCCGATCAACTGCAAAGGGAAAGCCGCAACGGTTCGCAAGTTTTGAGTGATGTCGTCCCCTTTTTTTCCATCACCTCGCGTAATACCACGCACAAAAATGCCTTTTTCAAATTGAGCAGAAATGGCAATTCCATCCATTTTTAACTCACAGGAAAAAGCAACGTCTTGCGATCGGGTCAATTTTTTGACGCGATGGATAAAATCTTGTACTTCATCTTTGCTATAAGAATTTGCTAAGGATAGCATGGGAGTACGATGAGCAACTGTTTGAAATCCTTCTGTAAGCATTTCCCCAACACGTTGGGTCGGAGAAGCGGAAGAGATCCATTCTGGATGCTCTTTTTCCATTTGCTCCAACTGATGCATCAAGTGATCAAATTCTTCGTCGCTAATTACAGGGCGATGGTCAACGTAATAAGCTTTATTATGCGACCAAATTTGATTACAGAGCTCTTGATAGCTTTGGTGGCTTGAGGGTTTTGTCATTGGATAGCTTTGTCATTATTTTTCGTTTTCTTCAAGACGGAATTTGGTAGTCAATTGCGAAATAAAATTACGAAAAGCGGCGGTATGGCGAAGCCCTTCTAGCCATTCATCGTGCATAATATCGTCAATTTCAGGAAGCGCATCTTCTTCTTCTGCCTTTTGCAGATAATGTAAAGCGATTGCGTGATTTCCGATTAAAGAATAGAGGCAGGATAGATTATAGTAAACAGGAAGATGACCGAGAGCTACAGCTTGCATAAAGGCATGCCCTGCTTTTTCATATAGGGCAGAACTTGAATCCGCTGTCGAAACATCATCGACTAATAAGGCCCAATGCACGTATGTTAATCCCAAATCATTCCAAGCCATTTCATCTTCTGGATTTTCATTCACAAGCATTTCAAAATGCTCAACGGCTCTTTGGAAAAATTCAAAATCGTCAACCAATTCTCCTAAATGGGAATATGCTAGTGCTAAATTGTAGCGTGCATGGGTATAGGCTGGATGGACTTGTAGAATTTTAGATAAAACTTGAATGGCTTTTTCATAACAAGCAGCGTCTTGATTGAAATCACCAAGAAAATCTAGTGCACAGCCATAATTGTACCAGAATTCTAAATCTAGCGGTTCGTGGGTATAATTTTCCCCATACATTTCAATGGCATGCTCAAATTTCTCTATGGCCGATTCAATGTATCGTTTGTCGCTTGTCATTTCAGCCAATTTCATCAAAACGACTCCCCAATCATTCCAAAATTGTGGGAAAGGCGTATCTGTAAATTCGATGACACGCGAGTAAAAACGTACAGCTTTTTCAATAACATGCTTGTCTTGCTTGAGCTCTCCCAAGGAAAAATGAGAAACAGCTAAGCCATACCAAAAAATAGGATTGCTTCGATTCAACGACAAGGCGTATTGAAACTTGCCAATCGCCTGAATGTAGTAAACCTCATCATTAAAGTAATGGCCGAGTTCATTTAGACACTCTCCGTATACAGCCCAATAATGGGGATTTTCCGGCTCAATTTCCACGCTTTGTGCAATTTTATCTTCAGCGCGCTTCAAAAGGTCCAGGTTCTCTGTCAAAGACCCGATAGTCATGAGAGTGTCACCTAGCTTATTTAGAATCAAAGGATTACTAGGGTCTAATTCATCGGCTTTAGAAAATTTATTGCAACCTTGTGCTAACAAATTGAGGTCTTTACGGTTTTTCCCTGAAAATAAAAATAGCATTCCCCATTTAAACCAAAGGATGGGGTGGGTCGCATTGATTTCAGAGGCTTGTTCAAAACATTTTTGCGCATCTTCAAAAAAAGCTTCATCACCAGAAATTTCAAATAAATGCTGAAGACAACTCGCCAGATTAAACCAACCTTGGAAAAAGTCGTCGTGATTTTTAACAGCTTTCTGGTAAATCTCGACTGCTTCTAAAAACATATCTTGACGGCCAACCAAATAGCCTAAATCGACAATAGCATTTCCGTAGTCATTCCAAAATTCTTTATAATCGATTCCAAGCTCAACGGCTTTCGTAAATTTTTCAATGGCGTCACGATAATCAATTGCTTCTCCCGAGATTTTACCATGCTGAGCTCCGCATAAACCCCATTCCCAATAAAATGCGCCCAATTCATGCTCAGTACATGTTCCCGTAACTTGCGAAGCTTTTTGAAATTTTTCTTCCGCTTCTTCAAAATGAGAGGTATCATGATAAAAAGCTCCCATTTCCATTAAAATGGCACCCCAAGCTCGCCAGGCGTGAAAAAATGAAGCATCTAATTCAACAGCTTTGCCATATGCAATGCATGCTGCTGCGAGATCGTTTAAATTGTTGTGCTGGGAAGCATAAGCAAGACCTTGCTCATAATAAATTTTAGGAGATCGCGGAGCAACTTCAGCTGCAAGCCTTAAGGAAGCCTCTCCCTCTCTTTTACCTTCTTTTAACAAAGATTTCCCTTCCATGATAAAAAGTGAAGCAAGCTGTTCTTTTTCTTGGTCTGCTAAGCAGCTCCATGCATCCGCATTCCGGAAAGGATTCAAACGCTCAAAAGCTTTAGTATTTAAAACTTCTTGCAAAACTTTTTTGATTAAAAGAGAATTTTTCATAAGATCTTGAGAGGAAAACCTAGTAAATATTGGTTAATCTGAGATACGTCATTACATCTCAAATCATAGAAAAAGCAACGTTTTATTACAATATTTAAAAGTTGATCGTAATTAATTACTTGTAGCAAATCATCTACAACATTTTGAATATAGATTTTACATTTGATCTAAAGAGGTTTTATGACATTTAAAAAATGGACAATTGGAATCGACGTTGGTGGAACAAAAATTGAAACGGCTTTAGTAAATGCAGATGGCACCATCCTTTTTCGCTCAAAAACGCACACAAAAGCAAAAGATGGTTTAGATGCTATTATTCATCAAATTGGAAAAGTCATTCAAGACCTTCAGAAGCAAACGAGCGATTCAATTGCGGGGATTGGCATTGGGATTCCGGGACAAATTGACCCAGCCTCAGCTACAATTCTCTCAACCCCTAACCTCCCTTTTAAAAACACACCACTAAAGAAACGTTTAGAAAGTTTCACATCCCTGCCTATTTATATAGATAATGACGTACGCACCGCGACAAGAGGCGAATGGATTTTTGGAGCCGGAAAAGGATGCGCCAATTTTGTTTGCATGTTTTTGGGAACTGGCGTCGGTGGTGGAATTGTGATCAACAATCAGATCTTTTCGGGTAATTCCTATACAGCCGGAGAAATCGGACATATGACGGTTGAGTTGAATGGTCCTCTTTGCACATGTGGAAATTATGGATGCGTGGAAGCTTTTAGCGGCGGATGGGCAATTTCCAAAAGAGCGCAAACAAAATTAAAAAAACACGGAAAACTGACGCCGCTTTTGGAACTAGCTCAAGGAAATGTCGATAAAATCGACGCTGCTCTAGTTTTTGAGGCGATGAAGCTGCATGATCCTATCGCAATCGAAGTGGTTAGCGATGCGGCCAACGCGCTTTCTGCCTGCGCAAGCTCTATCGTGAATGCCTTAAACCCGAAACGCCTCATTATCGGCGGAGGAATTTTATCTGGATACCCTCATTTTCTTGAAGAAATCCGAGCCGGGATCCAAACGCGCGCGCTTGCCGCCTCCACTCAAAGATTAGAGGTTGTCGCAACTGCCACACAAGGAAACGCGTCACTTCTTGGAGCTGCTGTCCTTGTGCTTGAAAGCCAATTCCCAAACTTGATTCATGAAGAGAAAATAAAGTGTTGATCCACTGTGTAAAGATGTGCTATAGTAAATGCTCATAATGACCATGAGGAAATCGTGAGAAAAAACACACGACGCATCCCAAAGGACTACGACGGAACCGAAGTCACGACTCATCAAGTCAGCGATGTGTTAACCGCTGTCCTAGCACGGATTCATGAAAAATATCAGGAACATCCCGATCTAGTCCTTGCTGCTTGGCCAGGTGTAATCGGACCTAAGCTAGCTGGAATGACCCAGGCCGTTTCTTTTTCTGACGGCATTTTTGTCGTCAAAGTCAAAAATTCTACCTTGCACAGTTTGCTAAATCAAAATGAAAAGCCTAGAATTTTACGAATTTTGAGAGAAAAGTTTCCAAAAGTCATGATCAAAGGAATTGTGTTTCGAATGGGTTAAAATCCCCTCAAGCATAAGACTAAATCATTTATCAAGGTTGTTGAATGGCTAACGATACGTTAAATTCAGAAGATAATATAATAGCCCAAAAAGCTTACGATGCAAGCTCTATTACTGTTTTAGAGGGACTGCAAGCTGTGCGTGAACGCCCAGGTATGTACATTGGCGACACAGCAAGCAATGGATTACATCAACTTGTTTATGAAGCTGTAGACAACTGTATTGATGAAGCCATGGCTGGTTATTGCTCCGCCATTTATGTCACTTTGCATAAAGATGGCGCCGCAACAATTGAAGATAACGGACGGGGAATTCCGATCCAAAAACACGAAAAAGAATCGCTCAAACAAGGACGCGATGTCTCTGCCCTCGAAGTGGTCATGACCATTTTGCATGCTGGTGGTAAATTTGACAAAGACACGTATAAAGTTTCGGGTGGATTGCACGGCGTAGGAGCATCCTGCGTATGCGCCCTTTCCAAGAAATTGGTTGTCCAGGTTTACAACCAAGGCAGCACCTACGAA
>NZ_JBFWIR010000108.1:0-6097 GCF_050255895.1 Parachlamydia sp. | reverse complement strand
TCCTAATGTAAGTGAAAGTATTTTTCAAAGCAAAAATCATTTCATTTGTCTCACCAAAAGAGGTATCAGGGAAGAGTTGAGAGACAAACATCGTTTGTGCACGCAACAAATCGACCATTTGACCTGGTAAATAGGGCACATGTAAACTTGAACTTTTTTTTCCAGCATAGCGACGATACAATGACTCCTCAATTAATAATTCTTCCATTATAGGTCGTACCTTATCACGCTCTTTGCCTTTATGATATAAATCATGGACTCTCTCTAATGAATTTATGCTCAATCCGAAAGATGAGTCTTTTCTAGCTGCAGCTTCTTTGAAGTAATGTCGAATCAATGTAAACTTTTCTTCTAAATCTGGACTCAAAGAAGGCTTGAGATGTTTTTCGAGAATGAGTTTTTCGATCAAAAGATCGTAATTTATATCACTGCGAATAAGATAAATCGCAAGATCTTCGTAGCTTAATGTTTCTTTAATTTTCTCTCTTTTTTGTGGGTCCTTTAAAGCATTTAAATCCAATTGACCCGGATAAATCGATTCAATATAAGTTTTTCGATCTTCAATTAACCTCAGCAAAACTGCTTGCTGGTTAATGGCGTGCACCCAGTCGCTTGCAGTGAGCGGCATATCTGCTGTTTTAATTTTAGCTTCCCAAAAAAAGTGAGAAAATTTTTCTAACGATGCGCTAAATTGATCCAAAAGCTGGCTATTTCCTTGATCAAGACACACTTGATATAAAATATCATAGAATGTCTCAGCCCGACCAGGATCACCACTGATTGGAAGAGGAAGATGAGACATCACCGAGCGATAAAGCTCTTTGGCAGCCTGATATTTCTTTTGGTCAACTAACTCATCGAGACGTCCTGCAATCGTTTTTAATTGCTCTAACGTGGCTTCCACATTTTCCATGGAAGGGTTTTCAAACCTTTCTTGAATTTCAGACACCATTTTCAAATCGAATGCTAGAATTTCCTTCGAAGATATTTTTTGCGTTTTGGCTTGAATGGAAAACCCCTCAGGAACTTTTAAAAGGGTTGGAACACTTTTGACTTTGGTAAAAAGAGCAAGCCTCTTTTTTTGATAGGCAGCTTCTTTTCTTTCTAACTTCGTTAACTCTCCTTTTAATTGTTCTATTCTTTTCGTGTAGGATGAAAAAGCACTGTTGGGGCCAAAAATAATGTCTTTAAATTCAATATCTCCAGAAGCTTTTCCCAATTGCCGCTCTAATCTCTTTTGATCTTTTTCCAGTTGATGAAGCCATTTTCGCTTTTCCTCTTCTCTCAATTGTGGTAATGCCTTGAGAACTTTTTCTAAGCGATCATTGAGAATTGCTAGTGTGAAGACAGCTTTTTCTGCCGCTGCAGAGCCGGAAAATTGCAAACGAATAGTTTCATGTACGAGTTGCTGAGGATCTCGATTCACTTTCATGCGACGTTGAGGGCTTGGCTCTAAAAACACTGCGCCAGAAGTTCCCCAAATCCCTTGTCTGAAGGCTTCCACAGTGGTAGGGATTCCTTCTCCTTCACCCAGGACTTCGCTTTCCCCTAGATTTTGAGCTCCTTTACCTTTCAGAGCCATCCATTTTAAATAGGCCAAACGGTAAACATTGTCCTTTTTAAAATCTTGTGAATCAGTGGTTTTCTCAGTCAAACCTAAAATAGGAGCTAAATATACACTTAACTTGTCAGCATCAATCCCATCTTTCCATCCAAAATCGTGGGAAACAGCTGCATTTTTTTGTCCATAAGTCAACTCGGTCAAGGCCAAATAACCTTCGGGATGACGATAAAATGCTAAAAGGACGGGCTCAAAAGCACGATCTTTCCAGTAGCCTGTGGGAATGAGCATCAAATTGACAGCACGATCTACATCTTCGACTTTTTCAAAGCGTTCTAAGATTTGCTCCGCGTATTTTTTAGCTAGGGTCTGCTTAGATCCTGTTTCTTGTCCTTTGCCCGTTTCGATCGCTTCTTTAAATTGTGCTGCCAAGGTGAATTCTTCCCCCAAAGGAAGGAGCGAATCATCCTCAGATTTTAAATCCAATGCATCTTTACTCCACTCTAAAGCTGTCAAAAAAGCTCTTTTATCATGCGGGCTTTGTACAAGATCTAAGCCTGAGATATCGTATTTTTTTAAAAAGAGGAGACGTCCTAAAAGACTTAGGGGATGCACAGCAACATTCCACAATAGTTTGATAACAGGCACATTGCTTGGCCAAGTGTCCAATAGAGACTGCCGTATTTCTTTGATTGATCGGAAATTTTTTGGAAGCGCACGAGCTGTCGCAGAAACGATTTTTATACGAAGATCTTCAGGAAGAGCTTGTTTGAGTTCAGAACTTAATTTTTGAACTTGCTGATCTTGATTGATCTCAAACGTAATGGCGCTTAGATCTTTCACGTTAAGCTTTAAATTTTTAATCGGTTTTTCTTTTACCTGACCTAAAACATCTTCAATAATCTGAATAAGGCGTGCATCATTAAGGGAAGCGTTAGCTTCGACCTGCATAGACATTTGAAATTGCTGGTCTTGTTTTGAATAAAGAATAATTGTTTTTTCCATTAGTTTTCCTGAGACAAAAAAATAATATTTTAACGTTGTATTTTTATTATAACATCACATTCATTTATTAAAATAATCGATAATTAAAGATTTTAGAATTTTCCGATTTTATGAATGTAAAGAGCGTACCTGCTATGAAAAACTGGAGCAATTAGAAGAGTTTTAAATTATTATGATTAATTAACAATAATTGTATAATAATAATTATTATTAACAATGGAGTTTCCCTATGGTCAATTTTAATCCCGATTCTATTAAATTTTCGGCCCAACTTTTTATATCACCTCCCAGTTCAGAAAAAGCTAAAGCCAAAGACAAGCGCATACAACTTCTTTTTAAAGATAAAGTTCAGGCTTTTGATCAAGATCATCAAAAAAAATTGAATGTTGAAGGCAGAGTGAAAATCTACGAAAAAAAACCTTCCTTTTGGTTCATTACTCGACTTTTTTCAACAAGAATTCAGACAGAAGATGGCAAATGGGTTGTTTTAAATAAAGCAAACCTACGAAAAGAATTAAAAATAGATAAAAATGAATTTAATAAATTCAATCATAAAGGTGTTTTTGATTTAGATTATATCAAAAGACATGTTTCGATTGAATTTAATCTAAATGATACTTTTAAAAACTTCGATGATTTTAAAAATAATATAGTCACCCATCGACGTTTTCTGAATACGCTAAAAGAAATTACAGAATCCTTAGACAAAAAAAACCCTTCAGAGAGAAAAATATTCGATTTGATTGATCCATTTGTTAAAGAGAACGAGAATTTAATCGAAGAAATTAGGAAAAACAAAAATAGCAATCCCCCAGTATTCGCAGAAAAAGTGGCTATTTTACATGAGCGTGTGGCTGAGCTCAAAAAAAAGCTTGAACTAGAATAAATTCTAATCGATACCTTATTAATTTAAAAGCACGGTCGGAAATAGCAGAAAAATAACGAGTATACAAATGCTGATTAGGAGACAGCCAATCAACAAGATTGGGTATTTAGGTTTTACTTGGTTCGTTTCTTTAACCATCTCCAAGGCTTGAACTTCTCCCCAAAGAGGTTCAAGTTCTTTTTTTGCCGTTTTTTTTAGTTTTTCGGCTGTCGCGCCTTTTAAAAACATGCCGGCCATCGGGATTTCTTCCATAAAACGATCAAAAACTCTCTCAATTGACTGATCAAGCAATAGGGAAAATTTTTCCTCTTTGTTTAAAATTTCAGGGATTCTATTTTCCTTTTTTTGCCTTAACAACCAAACCAAGGCAAACACAGCACATATTCCCGTCATTAAAGCAAAGTAGAGTGTCATTATAATCCCTTATTCTTTTTTTGCTTGAAAAAGCCAACTCCTTTAAAATTAACGGAAAAAAGGAGTAATCCCATGTTTGATCATGATTCTTTAGAAGAAAAAATCCAGAAAAATACGTTTAAAATCGAAGAACTTTCTATTCACATCGAATCAATCGATCGCCAAATTAATACCCTTCTTGAGGAAGAGCTCAAAGTCACACCTGAACAATTAAGCCAATTCATTCAGACAAAAGATCATTTTACCGAAGAAAATTGGAATCAAATGCAAGAGGAAAAAGCAAGGTTATCTGCTAAGCTAGAAACTGATCTCAAAAGCATCCGCAATCCCCAACAACAACAAAAACGTTATGCTGAGCGTGCCGTTGTTGGGAATCACTGGCTGTTTGTGAGATAGCTTAGTAAGATTTTGCTAAAATCACATCTAACTTAGCTTTTTTGCCTGTCAAAATGCAAGTGCCTTCTGTTTCTGACTGCTCTAAAGGCAGGCAACGAATGGTCACTTTTAAATCATCCAACATTTTTTCTGTTTCTGGATCTCCACACCATTTCGCTAAAACAAATCCACCATGAATCTCGGGTTTATCTGCATTTTTCGGTGTGAAAAATTGTTTGAGCTCTTCAAATGTATGGATGTCTCTTCGAATATGGGAATCTCTGAATTGCAAAGCTTGTGCAAAATAGTTATTTTGCATGTCTTCTAATATCAAAGGCAATTTTTGACTTAACTCCGCTACAGGAATTGTGATCTTAGTTTTGTGCGGCTGGTCACGTCGACAGAGTGTTACAACTTGGTTTTCTACGTCTCTTGGTCCTATCTCGATACGAATCGGAACCCCTTTCTTAATCCACTCCCAATTTTTCTCGCCACCGCGTAAATCTCTTTTATCCACATGAACAGAAATTGGCTGACCATTAAATGTGGAAGAGCGCAACTCCTGAGCAACCTTCTCCGCCTGCCCTAACACTGCGGCTTCATGCTCAGGTTTTGGCATGATAGGGAGAATGACAACTTGTCGATGCGCAATTTTAGGAGGTAGGCGAATTCCATCGTCATCGCCATGTGTCATAATCAAGGCGCCAATCAAACGCGTTGTAATACCCCAAGAAGTGGTATGCCCGTATTCGGTTTCACCATCTTTATTGCTAAAACGAATATTTGAAGCTTTGGCAAAATTCTGCCCTAAAAAGTGAGAAGTCCCCCCTTGCAAAGCTTTGCGATCTTGTACCATCATTTCAATGGTATATGTGCTGACCGCACCTGGAAATCTTTCGCCTGGAGATTTTTCTCCTGTGATCACAGGAATCGCTAAGATGTTTTCTACAAATTCTCGGTACACTTCCAACATCTTTAACGTTTCTTCAAAAGCTTCTTCAGATGAAGCATGCACAGTGTGCCCTTCTTGCCACAAAAATTCCGCCGTACGCAAAAATATACGTGGGCGCATTTCCCAACGCACAACATTTGCCCATTGGTTAATTAAAAGAGGTAAATCGCGATAGGATTCTACCCATCTAGAAAATGATTCTCCGATAATAGTTTCAGAAGTTGGCCGCACGATTAAAGGCTCTTCCAGCTCACCTGTAGGGATCAATTTCCCATTTCTCTCTTCTAGACGATGATGGGTGACAACCGCACATTCTTTGGCAAATCCTTCGACATGAGCTGCTTCTTTTTCCAAAAAACTGAGTGGGATAAACAAAGGAAAATAGGCATTTTCATGTCCTGTACTTTTGATTTTTTGATCGAGGTACTTTTGCATGTTTTCCCAAATACCATAACCCCATGGCTTAATAACCATGCAACCCCGGACGGGCGAATTTTCAGCAAGGTCAGCCGCTTTTACAACCTGCTGATACCACTCTGGATAATTTTCTTCACGAGTTGGGCTAATTGCATTTTTTTCTTGGGACATATGAATTCCTAAATAAAAGAGTGTGTTGAATAATGAAATAAAGCATACAAGAACATTGCAAAAACAACAAGATGGACGACAATTGAATTCTCATTCTATCAATGCTGAACGGATTGGGAGACATCTACTTGGTGCTTATGAACAGGCTTGCAAAACAAAAGAATAGGAACCATAAAAATAAATGTCCATGCTACCATCCATGATAAGTCATTGGTTGCAAGCATATAAGCTTGCTGAGCGATTTCCATGTCAAAAACGCGATCGATGACACCTCTGGTAATATTTGACGAAATATGCGGAAGCTGTTCTTATAGCT
>NZ_JBFWIR010000107.1:0-6242 GCF_050255895.1 Parachlamydia sp. | reverse complement strand
GTGCGCCTAGATATTTTCTGAATGAGGTCATGATATCTTAGTCTCTGAGTTAGTAAAAAATTTACCCAAAGTTTACGAAATCAAAATTTAATCTGCTTGGGAAAAATGCTCAGCGGGAACTGCTGCTAATTGATAGATTATTTTAAAGATGTTGGATTAGCGGCTAGTCCATATAACTAAAAACATTAATTTTATCTAGAATCGTTTGCATTTATTAGGATTCAATGTCGATTCAGTGGATGAAATAAAAAAGAGAGAACTCATCTCTCTTTTTTATTTTGAAATTTATCCATCATATTCGGGCGAAAACATAAATTCATCTACTTCCAATTTAATTGTTTTATTTTTATCTACACCAGTATAAATTTTTTCTTTTCTTCCCCATTTTCCTTTTGGCAAATTCCACTCATCTTTTATTCGACAAAATTTACCATCCACCATTCTATATAATTTCTTTCGAAAATCTAGAACAAGAGGACGTGGATCTTCAGGGCTTACTCCAATTCCAATACTCGGAATTGTTCTACTTTTAAAATGAATGTAGCGATAATCTAGTTTTTTCTCAAAATTACTTTCACTTAAAGAATAGTTTGTTCCCATTTTGTTCTCCAAATAAGCAGCATTAAATTTTTCTTTGGCAAGTTCAGCAACATCATTTTGATGTAAACTAGACTTAACCAAATATCTAATTTTTAACCCTTGTAGATAAGCTTCATACATAGCACATTTTCTTATATCTTTACGTTTTTTAGGCGCTATTCTTTCTAATGATGTTCCATCCCAGCTATCATCATCAGTGAAAGGGACTGGGACAAAAATTTTGTAAACAAATTCGAATTCCTCTGAAGAACCATTTGCGAAAACTTCAACTTTCATTGGCACCCCATAACAAAAAATGCTAGGATCTCCCTCTCTAGAACTTTCCCTAAGCCATGTTGTCAATAAAATTGTCTCTGGATCGTTAGATGATCGCTTAAAATGCATAGAAATTTTAAACTTACTTGTTCTATCATCTGAAAAATTACTATCTAAGTTCAACTTTTTCTCAGAAAGAATTTTACGAATTTCATTTATTAAATCTTTAAACTTTAAAATATTTTTTCGAATGCTATCGGATGAAGGTTTATATTCTCTATGATGAGAAAGTAAAGAAATTGGAGGAGATTCCGGAGAACCTGAATACGATGAAGCGGATTCATCTGAGTTTGTATAAGGAGGAGCTGAAGCAAATGAAGTATCTGAATTGGTTTTTTTGGTATGTTCTGTTGAATATCCTAAAAATTCCCTTGGTTTTTGACTTTTATATGGAGGTAATTTTTCAGCAATAATATAAGGTAATCCAGTTTTAAATTCTTTCTCTCCCCTTGACTTAAAAAACCATGAAGCCTCTTTTTGTGGAAAAATTGAAAAAGTTAGAATTTTTTGAATTCTATAGGCTGCCTCTACGTATTCATGGATAAATTCATCATTGTGAAAAGAGTAAAGTTTTATGCTACCTATATTTAGTTTATCTTTTTTTTCTAGTTTATTATTTTTATAGTAAACAATTCGAATTGAACTATATTTTTTAATAATAGCGGCATCGAGCGGGCTCAAGGTTAATGAAGAAACAATCCCATTTTCAACTTTTAGTTGAGCATAATTTCTTGTCAATTTTTCTCTTATCTCTTCCATGTTAAAAGTAGTCAGCTTAGGCCTAGCTGATTCTGGGCGCGTATCTCTATAGTATAAAAATCCGAATGAGTTGTTATCACATGCTCGATATATACTATTTTGAGCTGTTGTCTGGGACAGTTGCATGCTGGGGAAAGCCGCCGCAGAAATCAAAATGACTTTAAGCTCGTGAGAGGATTTTGGTTTAACGACTGTATAGACATCATTAATTTCTGGGTGAAGAGAAGACATTGAGGGGCATTGCATTATTAAATCTCCTTAGTTATATAGGTTTCGCGCTTAAAATCTTAAATATTTTTTTATTATTACACAAACAAAAATAAAGCGCTCCCCCTGTAATTTTTTTATTGACAGAGTGAGCGCTAAAAAATGTCGTAAACAAAAGAATCTTAAAGCTTTTTGCCAAGGAGCATGAAAATAGATTACTTGCCAAAAATCAGAGTTTCTTCGGACCAAAAATCGACTGAATTAACGAAATCTTCCAAATTATCTTTAAACAATTGGTAATCTTCTTTATTTTCCAAAGTTTGCGTTAATTTGATTGACTTATTGTCTTCACTTAATCCTAGAATTGCCCCTCGTGTTCCTTGCCCAAATAAATTTGCAAGAAGAAGCTGAGTGAATAATTCTTCTTGCTTAGTAGTTGGGCATGGAGCAACCGCGCACTCAAAATAAATGCCCTGGGGAATACTAGAAATATAAATTTTTATATCTTGATCTAAAGGAAAGACATATATTCCAGGAGTTTCTGATGTCATGGAATTTTCAAGTTCTAACT
Organism: Parachlamydia sp.; assembly: GCF_050255895.1. NCBI lineage: Bacteria > Pseudomonadati > Chlamydiota > Chlamydiia > Parachlamydiales > Parachlamydiaceae > Parachlamydia > Parachlamydia sp. The sequence goes on along the minus strand of NZ_JBFWIR010000107.1, from coordinate 3,790 downwards.
CCTCCGCTAATTGCTTCATGTGATTTTCTAACATAAGGCTTCCCTCACGGAAATGTACAAGTGCCTGGGCAACTTGTACATAAATTTGTTTTTAGTGAATACGATAATTAAATGCGCTGTAAAGTTTGGTAATCATCTGCTGAACCGCTTCCGCTATACTTTTTACTTTATCTTCGATATCTTTTAAGGAAGCACTTGCGTCAGCTCCGATTTTTCGAGCAATTTCTTGATATCCCTCAGCCAATTTAATATCCGCGTCATACTCAGCTTTTTTCACCTTCATGATACCTTGAACGACATTTTCATACATTTTGGCGGTCGCATCGGTCACATCCTTGGCTGTATTCATTGGAAACATTCTCATTTGGAAACTTCTACTTATTTGATCCCATTTCGATGCCCTATGCTCCTTCAATTTATTTTGTGCAGCTAGAATCTCATCCGCAGACCCTACTTTTGGCGATCCAGCCGTGTCAGGATCTGAAGGAGCTTTTAACCTTTTTACTTCAGCATTCAAAGACCTAGTTTGCTTATTATAATCACCAATCGATTTCTTCATCGCAAGAGCTCCCATAGCGCCATTCGCAACGGCCATACCGAGCTGTACGCCAGCACTTGCTGCCAACATGTAGTGCATCATCGCTTCTGTTTTCGCTGATTGCATAATATCACTAGCCATACGCTTAGCAAGGTCGATCGTCCATTGGTTGGACATGATATCCAATTTTGTCTCAACAAGCCTTTGTTGAGACTGAACTTTAATCAGCTCGGCCATTACCTCGATTAAAGCCACAACAAATGAAGCTGTCAAAAATGGGTTCCCGTGACCTTTTGATCCTGTTGGAAGAGCTCCCGTTCCTGTAGGAGCCACTAATGTAGGAGTATCGGCTGGGTTATTCAATATGAGGCTTTGATTGGTTCCTGAGACATAGGCAGAACTAAATTTGTCCATCGCGGTTGATATTCGCCTGCTAGTGCTGAGCCAGCTAAAGAGCCAAATTCTGTGATGGAAGACATGTCTTTCTTCACGTTATCCTCTGTTTGCCCTGCCAATTGCATGAGAGAACCTAAACTTCTTAAAAATTCATCATAATCCTGATTCTGCAAAGCGATATTGGCTTGGCTAAGATAGACTAATGCTCCTTGACCTACACCTCGTGGAAGCGCTCCATTTTCCTGCTGACTGGTGATGTACTGATCAAGGGTATTTAAATGGGTAAGCAACTGAGGTTGCAACGTTTCAAGCAATTCGCTTGCTCTCGATTGACCCATTGTTGCTGCAGCTTGTGTCCCCAGTATAAGGGACCATAATGTAAAAGCGGATGTCAAAGGGGTAACGGCATTTTGATTAATGCCTGTAGCTGAAATTAAATCGCCAACCACGGTTTCAATTACCCCTGAACCCGCGATTAAGCCGACGGCCAAATCTGTGGAGAAACGGCTGGCCTCATTGACATCACCGACTGCTTGGTCTGGAAATTGTCCGATGCCGTTTCCTAATGCTGTGCCTCCCAAAATGGAGGCCAAAGCGACTGTGCTAAGCAGAAGCTCGAGAGAATTAATCTGAGAGGTATTATCTAAATTCAGGATCGTTTGCAATCCACTGGCTGTATTATCGATTAAAGACGCAAAATTGTTGCTATAGACCCCATTATCTCCTGAAATTCCGTTCTGAAGGATGGCTAACGAAAGTAAATTGCTTGGCGACACTTCTCCTAGTGAATAAGCCATCACGACGGTACTTAGAGCATTGATGGAATCCCCTAAAATCTGATACGAATTATCACGCAAATCCCGTTGCAAGCTGTCTTTAATGTCTTGCAAACCTGCTGAAATCTGCACGAAGTCTCCTGCATAAACAGTCTGTTGCTGTGATAGAATGGTTAAGGCTGAGCTAAAGGTTTTGATTTCAGCCAAAGCATTTTGTACGGTGTCAAAATTGGGATCGTTAGGGCCAACCGCACTTAAAACGTTATTGAGAGAGGATGACAGGTTATCATTCAATGCAAGTGCCGCTAAAACTGCTTGGTAAGGAGCTGTCTGCGCAATTTCCAAACGATCTGCTTCTAATGAGCCTGTTGCCGGAAGCTGCGCAGCACTTTCAATAAACGCTAATGTCAGCGCCACAGAAGTGAGCACATTATCGAGGGCAACTAGGCTCAAATTTTGTTCTGGGAAGATTCATGCCATTACTCCTGAAGGATTTGAAATTAAAGTCTTCGGATTTCTTATTGCAGCTGCAACAAACTCCCTAACAAATTAGTTATTTGCAACTTACACTATCTATTAATAATAATTAAATTTTAAATAAAAATAACATAAAAAAAGAGAAAGCAACTACAAGCTTTCCCTTTTTATTTTATTTACATTGTCATGGTGCAAATATGGGTTGGTCTACTACAAATTTCATTGCTTTAATTTTGTCCACACCTGTAAGAACCTTTTCTTTTCTCTTACCTTTATTTTTTACTGACTCTGGATTTTCTTTGATCCTTTGAAATTTCCCTTCATGCACTCGGTAAATTTTTTTCTCAATATTTAGTATAAAAGGTCTAGGATCTTCAAATTGGCCACCAATTCCAATACTTTTAACGTTACGGTTTTTAAGACTTTGATAATGATATTCCCACCTACGTTTTAAATTGTGATCTGCATAATCAATATGGGTCACTATATCAGTCCAAAAATTCTGATTGTAATAAATCGAAGTATATTTTCTTTTTGCCTCGGGTGAATTTCCATGTAAAGCGGATTTAAATAAATGCCGTACGACAAGTGCATCTAAATAAGCTTTGTATACTGCATTTTTTCTTGCTTCTTCACAAGTTCGAGGAACTGCCATTTTAGCATACCATCCCTCCCATTTAGGATCGTCTAAAGGGACGCCTGCACTTGTTTGCAAAATACATTCAAATTTTTCAGAAGTCTCATCATCAAAGTTAATTTCAATGGTTGCAGGCACTCCATACTTAGGTTTCGAAAGTTGACCATTAGAGCTTTTGGGCAACCATGTTGTAAGTAAAATTGCTTCTGGATTACTTGAGGGATGTTTAAAATGCATAGAAATAGTAAATTTTCGAATCCCTTCTGAGTTACTTTCTCTATTAAGACCTCTGTCTCCCAGTATCCGGTCGATTTCATCTACTATCTCATTGTAATCTTCTATGGGGCCTCGCTTAGAAGTTGAGGTAGAGTTTCCTAATATTTTTGAAGAGGGGGATTGATTTATAGCAAATCCTCTATGGCTAGAAAGCATTGAAGGTGGAGGTGGGGATTCCAGAGAACCTGAATAAGATGAAGCGGATTGAAATTCTTCATCTGAGTTTGTATAAGGAGGAGCTGAAGCAAATGAAGTATCTGAATTGGTTTTTTTAGAAGATTCTATAGAAAATCCAAGAAATTTTCTTTGATACTCAAAACTTTTTTTAGCTATTTCGCTTTCAATATCATATGGAATACCTTGTTTGTAAGATACGTAATCTTCATCAACTACCTGGCAAGCGTTTTTCAGTCTTCCAAAGAAGCCAGTTGATTTTTTTTCTGTTTGTTTAAATATAGTGAAGCTAAGAAATTTTTGAGATCTATGCGCAGCCTGAATATACTCATATTTAAATTCCTCTTCCGCAAAGGCATAAATTTGCATTGCACCTAAATGTACTTTATTTTTTTTGTCTTCAAAATCATCTTGATCATTGTAGCAAATAACTTTTACAGGAAGATTCTCTCTAAATTGATTGATATAGAGTGGGCTAATTGTCAAAGAAGTTACGTCATTACTAATATCAAGCTT
>NZ_JBFWIR010000106.1:0-6261 GCF_050255895.1 Parachlamydia sp. | reverse complement strand
TTTTTGAATTTTAATGGAATTTTGTTGTCAGTTTTCAGAGGCAATTAATATCCATTCATTTAGACTGGTGGGCAGTGGCATTTGTTGGTAACGAGGCTGAATGTTTTCCTGATTTGGCAAAATCCAAATTTGTAAAAAATGCACAGGTTCAGTGCTTGAAGGATTGTATTCGCTATGATTAACTCCAGTGCCTGCACTCATTTGTTGAATATCATTGGCATGAATGACAGATTCTGTTCCCATGCTATCTCGATGAGCAAGACTTCCTTCTAGCACAATGCTAATAATTTCCATATTTTCATGATGGTGCATGGGAAATCCGTTGCCTGGAGCAACCCGATCTTCATTGATCACACGTAGGCTTCTAAATCCCATAAAATTTGGGTCGTAATAGTGTGCAAATGAAAACGTATGGAATGTTTTTAACCAACCATGATCGAAAAATTTACGCTCATGACTTTTTCGAATTTTATAGGTCATCATTTCTCCAAAAGTTGTATTTTTCTTTATAATCTGAAAAGATCATTCATAAGAAATGTAAGTTATTTTTAGAAAGAGGTTTTTCATGAAGATTTTGATTGCTGGTGCTACAGGGGCGATTGGACAACCTTTAGTTAAAGAACTTTTAAAAGAAGGCTATGAAGTTTATGGAATAACTCTGTCGAAAGAGCGTTCTGCTAAGTTAGCCAAAGAGGGAGCAAAGCCTGTGATTTTGGATGTTTTAAATACAGAGGCGGTAGCTGCGGTTTTGAGTGATGTTAAACCAACGATTGTGATCGATATGTTAACACGTTTACCTAAAGAATATACACCGGAATCCATGCGTCAAGCAGCTCTATTAGACGCACAGATTCGAATGGAAGGTGGGGCTAATCTCTTGACGGCTGCTGTGCAACAGGGCGTGAAGCGTTATATAGCGCAATCAAGCGGATTTTGGTATGAGCCTGGCGAGGGAATGGCCGATGAAAATACATCGATGGCTTTTCAAGCATCACCTGGAATTGCTGAGGGCGTACGGTTATATGAAGAAATTGAAAAACGTCTTTTTAAAGCAAGTTCCTTAGAAGGAGTCGCATTGCGATTTGGTTTTTTTTATGGACTTGGGACATGGTTTAATCCAGAAGGTGATGTTGCAGAGCAAATTCGGAAGCAGCAGTTCCCCATTATTGGGGCGGGAGAGGGGGTGTGGAATTTTGTACATATTGAAGATGCTACTCATGCTATTGTGTCTGCTATTAAAAGTGTGCCAGGAGTTTATAATGTTGTAAATGATCACCCGTCACCTATGCATGAATGGCTACCTGCTTTCGCAAAGTATTTAAAAACGGCCGCTCCTCCTTTCATTTCAGAAAAGGAAGGATTTAAGCTAAGAGGGGCTGACTCTGTTTATTACGCAACAAAATTGCGGGCGGCATCAAATGCAAAAGCTAAAAAAGAATTACACTTCAAACCTAGACTTTTTGAATGGATTAAACAAGATGGATGAAAGATTAGCCCTTAAACTTCCTTTGATTCAAGCTCCCATGGGAGGTGTAGCGACTCCTCAGCTAGCTGCTGCGGTATCAAATACAGGCGCTTTAGGCTCTTTAGGTGGAGGATATATGACACCAGAGGAGCTTCAAAAGGTTGTTCGGGAAACGAAAGTGTTGACGAAGCATCCTTTTGGAGTGAATCTTTTTGTTTTGGAAAAAGACATTCTCCTCCCTGACCTACTAGCAGCTCTCGAATTCATTAAACCCTTTTGGAAAGAGCTTACAGATGAACCATTAGAAGTTCCCACAGAGCTAAAGCTTCCAGCCTTTGAAGAGCAAGTCGAAGTTTTATTAGAGGAAAAGATTTCTGTTTTTAGTTTTACATTTGGGATCCCTTCAGAAGACATCATTCAACGTTTTAGAAAGCAGGGAATATTAGTGTTTGGAACAGCCACTAACCCACGCGAAGCCATTTTATTGGAACGAGTGGGATGTGATGGAATTGTTTGTCAGGGCTATGAAGCCGGAGGGCATCGAGGATGCTTTTCAAATCCAGATCCTTGCTATAGCTTATCCGTGCTACTTTCATTAACAAAGCGAGTTGTTAAATTGCCTTTAATCGCTGCGGGGGGAATTATGGATGGCTATGGGATCGCAGCGGCTCTTGCGATGGGAGCAAAGTATGCGCAATTGGGAACGGCATTTGTCACGACTATCGAAAGCGGAGCAAACCAGGCCTATAAAAAAGCTTTACTTGAAGAAAATGCTCCAACAAAATTATCTAAGGCTTTCACTGGAAAATTGGCACGGCTAATAGAAAACCGATTCGTGGCGGAACTAGGCAAGAAAGCTGTACTCCCTTATCCTGTACAGCATTTTCTTACGGCAAAACTGCGAGCATTGGCCGCACAAAAAGGGCGCATGGATCTCATGTTTCTTTTGGCAGGGCAGGGTTATCCCTTATGCCAATCGATTTCAGCGCGTGATTTGATTCAGCAAATGGCTTATCAGCTTTTCATAGCTAAAGCGCGGGGGGCGTAGTGTAAACTGCCACTTAAAATCTATACATATCTACTCTTTACTGAGCTGAATGATTAAACGCTAGCCAAGCAATTTTGCTAACGATTCACATATTGGAATCTCACCAATAACAGTCAGGAGCTATTCGCTGTCGCAAGAGCCGGAATAGGCGGACTCGAGAATCGATGGATCGCCTGAAAGTGTGCTGCAAGCACTGTTGTTAATTTCTTCTTCACACTACCCCAAAAATGCCATACGTGTTTTATTCGATTCCTCACGGGTAGAACAAAAGCGACATGGCCTCCTTTCCCATCGGGAATTTGTCCATGGGAAGAGCAAGGTGCTTCAGAAAATTTTTGGTAACGTCTTGCTATGCAAAGAGCTGCTGCAAGATGGATACTTAGGCCATAGCGTTTCGCATAATTGATACGCCCGATGGTTGAGGTAAATGCCGGATTGACTCGGTAGATCTCAATCCCTTCTTTGAAGGCGCGTGCGATGAGACATGCGAAGAAGAGCCCGTAAGCAAAACCGGATAACAGTCGTGAAAATTTCTTATTTCCACTGTCTTGTAAAGTGAGCTTTTTCTTTCGAAAATCTAAGTTTTCAATGACAAGTGGCTTCTTTGTGGCTTTTGCTTGATCGATTATCTCCTTGCAGAGATCTCCTGTGATCGCTTTAAGCTGTTCTTTTCTCTTTCCATAAGAACCCAAGAAAGTATTCTTGATTTTATCGGCTTGCCAAAGCGATCTGTTTCCATATAGGCGATATGATCGGCGTTAAGATCGATTCCAATGACTCCAAGTCCCTCTTGTGAAATACAGTCAGCCTTTGGAAGGGCTGTCGAAGTGAACACTCTCCTGCTCTTTGCATCTTTTTTAAAGCGATAGGATATCGCCTGTCCCTTGGGATTATTCATTGCAGCTAAGACTTGTTGTTGGCCGTAAGCGAACATAACGTCTGGATGTAGAGGTATTTCCCATGCTTGTCCTCCAAGGCTTTGGGAAGGCGCAAGCGCAAACACAATGTTTCATTGCTCTGTAAGGTAGCCACACATGTCTGATTGCCTGAAGATTCATCCTTAGATCCCAAGCTAAAAAACTCGCTATTTCGGCTTTCTTGCCATACCTTTTTCCATTCCGAATGAGAGGAAAACCCATTTTTCTCAAGATAAAATTGAGTGTTAAATAGCTTTTTACTTCCAAAGCAGAGCCTGACGCGTTTTTGCTTGCGATCTCTCCTCAATGGAATCACGACGTTGGAACAAAATCGCTCGGCGCCGTCTCTTTTGATGCAGAATAAATTGCTTTGAGGGCTTCTTTTCCAAAAGTTGAATCCTTCGGTCTAACAAAGCGATTTGTTGATTAAGACTCTCAATGGCACGATCTTGTCCAACTCGACATCCTTCCACTTTGCTGTCCAAACTCACACGACAGGCATTAAATTGTCGTGCTGTGATATTAAATCTTGTCAGAAACCGATTTTTGCAGGAAGCAGACGCTTTTCCCTGAGCAACTTCTGCGTACAACGAACGTTCTACTTGGCTGAGCAAATCCGCGTATTGTTGCAAGATGTTGTCTTGTTCGTCATTCAGCACAAGGCGTGTTTGGTAGGTGAACATCATCTCAGTTGTCATGGTCAATCAACACTTTAGCGGCTTCAATCAATTTTTTGTTCTTTTTGCTTCTGCTGCCATACAATCTTGCTGAAAACTTTGTATATGTTTTTGCAAGCTGTTTCTAACCCCGCTTTTTCTCTCTAGACTGTTACAATAATTTTTCCAATTTGTTGATTCGACTCTAAATATCGATGTGCGTCCACAATTTTATCAAGAGGAAAAGTCTTGGCGATGACTGGCTTTAATTTTTTAGAGGCGAGTCCGTTGAGAATAAATTTTTTCGCTCTCTCGAATCTTTCAGGATCACTCACAATTTCAAAAAGAACATATCCGCGCATAGAAAGAGATTTGGCTAGCGCGGGCATCAAAGGAAATGGGGTAGGATCTGGACTAAGAGCTCCATATTGAAATAAGATACCGCCATTCGCCATCCCTTCCGCTAAAGCAAGCACAGTTTTCCCTCCAACGGGATCAAATACGATTCTAGCACCCTTACCGCCTGTGATCTCTTTTAGCTTTGTTGCAAGATCTTCTTCTTCCGTCGCAATAACATGTGCAGCTCCTTCATCCAGCAGAGCTTTCTTCTTATTGCTTTTACGAGTTGTAGCGATAGGGATGGCCCCAACCATGTTACACAGCTGGATGGCTGCTAAGCCAACGCTGCTAGAAGCGGCTGGGATGACAACATAATCGTCTTTTTTCATTTCGGCAATATCATTAAGAGCCCCATAAGCTGTCATGTATTGCATCCAAACGGCGGCAGCTTCTTCAAAAGATAAAGATGGAGGATTTTTGACTGCATACTGTGCGGGGATAATTGCAATTTCACCATAAACACCATATTTACCTTGATCTGCTGCAGGAACAATACTAATACTGTCGCCAGGTGCGAAATCCTTAACATCCGGACCAACCGATTCGACAATCCCTGAGGCTTCGTAACCTATACGAGAAGGGAATGTTGGTTGAAAAAAATAGCGTCCACTTCTAAACATGGCTTCTGCTCGGTTGAGGCCGAGAGCCTTCACTTTTATTCTCACTTCATCAGGACCGGGAGAGGGAACTTCTACTTCGTCAATTTGCAAAACTTCAGGTCCACCAACTTTATGAAATCGAACAATGCGTGCCACAAGAGCCTCCTTGATATGAATAATCTTTAGAGATAGAATGATAGATTTGACGATATTTCTCAAATAATTTGTTTTTAATTAATAAAAAGACCACGCGAAATTAAGGTTTAGAGCAAAATCCACTTTGTGCTGTTTTCCAAATAAATTTTGAGTGACAGGAACACTTACCCCAAATTGTAATAACCATTCTTTGGTTGAAATCCAAATGGAGGGGGTTACATAAACGACATTTCCGCCTGAATTGGGATCGATCACTCGGTCGATTCGATTTTTTTTGTTATATTGGCCATCAATTTCTAACATCCAGGCATAGATGCGATCTGTCGTGCTGGGAATATTTCTGCCAAATCCAAATTGGTAGAGGAATTGATCCCCGATGCGAGTCCCCCCATTTGAACTCATTAAAATAGCTCCATGTGAGGTGAATGCAAACCAATCGACCATTGTATGGTAAAAAGTGCCTCCAATAAATACGCTGGGTGCTCCAAAACCAGTGGGTGGGTTTTTTTTAGTCGATCCAGTAGGTGCTGTAATGTTCGCAACAATAGTGGCTTCATCAACATAGAAAGCTGTCGACTTGTTATAAAAAGCATACTCAAATTGTATGAAGAAATCCTCTATACCACTTGATCGGTTTTTGCCGTCTCTCAAATAGGGATTAACTGGGAAATTGAAATAGATAGAAAATTCATTCGTTACGCCAAACAAAACGCTTGGAATTATGTCTGAGTTAACTCTTTTCTTTCCGCTAAAATAATCTGCAAAGAGATAGAGCTGCACTTCATCTTTATCAAGAATATTTCCTCCAAATCCAAACAGTGCAGCAGGTTGTTGGGAAGTAGGTAAAGCGAAATTTCCAACTTTTGGGGGTTCTTCTTTAATCTCTTCGCTGTTCTTTTCTTTCTCTTCCTGTTTTTTTTCACATGGATTGGTTACTTCTTTTGTTTCTGCTTTTTCGTCGGTTTTTTCTTTTTCTTCTTTTTTACAAGTTGTTTTTAAATTCTCTTTTTCATCTGTTTGC
>NZ_JBFWIR010000105.1:0-6267 GCF_050255895.1 Parachlamydia sp. | reverse complement strand
TAATTACTACAATCAACAAACCAGTTAATTTGGCTCTCAAACTTCGACCCTTTATTTTCAGGGTCGAAGATTTTCTAAGTCATTTATTTTTAATTCATTATAACACAACAAATTTACAAGACGCTTACAGTTAAATACTTATATCAACAATAATTCAAAATAAACTAAAACGAAATTAATCAATTCAATTATTTGATATATAATTAACAAATATGTTAAAAAATAAATGTGACCTTAATAATGCATCAAGCGAAGGAGAATCTTATGAAAACTCTTATCACCCGTTTTTTGACATTGTTTGTTGTCGTTACTGGATTTTGTGCAAGCATTCCAGATTCCGCATTTGCGATCCATTTTGGCCCCATTCCTGGTGCTGAAGAAGAAGGACACACCGGTGAGCATGAAAAACCTGAGGGTGAACACCCAGAAGAATAAATGCCATGTCCTCTGTAATTAACAATTACAGAGGACAAATTTTCCTAGTTGTCTAAAATTTTCATCAACATGAGGATTTGCCAATAAAGTAAATCTATGGAAGGCAAACCTGGATAAACCACTCTAAAATTTGCATTGCGATCACAACATCTAAATGTTACTTCATGAAAGTCGGTTTCTATAAATTTCTCTTCAACCCTTCTCGATTCCAAATTATAAAAAACATTTTGGAGATTAATTTCTTCTTCCCCGTCCTTTTCCGTTCCTCTTTCCTGATCAATGCATTGCTCTTCCAATTTCTCAATTTGTTTATAGTCACAATTCAAACTTATTGAAAAACGATATTCAACGTCTATAAGCGCCTCTCCGATGGAAAAAAATTTGTCCCAAGTCGAGCTCTTACCTCCATGCATGCTTTTTAAAATCTCTTCCATGTTCTCTTTGTACAATCGTTTACAATGACGGTATTGAGAAGGGTCATGAGCATTTCCTTCAAGTGCCAGCATTTTTTTTCGAATGCCATTTTTAATTTGAAAGAAAAAATCATAGAGAAATTTTCCTATTTCATCCTTATCTTTAGCTTGATAGCTCTCCCAAAGAGAAATGAAAATAGGATTATCAAAATAGGCTAAAAGATTGTTAAATAAACACAATTCATTGATATACTCTGGCTCTGATTCTGGCTCTATTTCTTTTCCTTTATCTGAATCTTGTTCTTTTTTTAAATCCAAATAATACATTTTGATTGGCTCAAATTCGTGACTTAAAAACATAGAAAAAATCCTCAAAATTTGACAAAGAGTCGGATCATGAGCCAATCTTTCCCTAGGAATATACAGAACGGCCTCCAAATTGAACGATTGAGGAATAGCAAGAGAAGGAAAAAATGTGAGAGACATTTGAAAATATTCTTCTTCAAACAAAGTTTTCCAACCGGTATCAACCCACATGCCACTTTGAGTAAGTTCTAATTTTCGAAGAACCTGACAGTGGTTCCTCGCCCAATCTTGCAACTGGTTAAAAATAGGTCCTTTTTGTTCAAAAGCCAAATAAATAAACGGATAAATATCCCCAGAAGCAATATGGGGATAGATGGCATATCGCAAACAATCATACAGCATAAACTTTATTTCATTATGAGTAGCGTACGAGGACTGCGGAATAACTTTAGAAATCGAAACATCAATGAGATGTCTGACTTCATAAGAAAGAAAAAAAAATGCTCCAGGTTTATGGATAGCGTCGCGAACTTGCAATTTTGTGTGTATAAGACTTTTTTGGAAATTTTCTAAGGCAAAAATCTCGTTTTTGCTTAAATAATGCCAACTTAAAATATGGAACACGACATCTGCGGGTAGTGGGAAACCACAAAATTCCTTCATATCTTCAATCACTTTAACACAAAATAACAAATCAATTGCTTGATATCCTGCTCTCTCTGCTTCCAGATTTTGGATCATTAACCCCTTTTGAAAAAAAAGCAGCTGAATTTTTACTTTGGCGCTTTGCTGCATAGAAAATGCATATCCTCTTAAGAATTCATTGATTTTTCTTAAAGGACTCACCGAGGGTTTTGGATCGCTTATCGGACTTGAATTGCGGCGACTTTGGGTGACTTTAGAAAACGTATCTCGCAAAAACATTTCAGCACGACTATAGGAATTGCGTTGTTGTTTTCCATCATAAGATTTTGGGGCTTGCGCATGCAAAAAATGATAAAGATCTAACTTTTCTCTTGAACTCATTCTACAAATTCCCATCAGAATAACCTTTCGATTCTGAGGAGAAAATTCAGGGCAGACCCGAATGACATGAATAGTCAAGAGACATGCAAGAAGGAGATCGTAAAACCCTTGATTCTTATCATAAAGAATATATTCACCATTCTCTTGATAAGAAGAAGTTAAATATTCGATTCTTCTAAATTGTTTTTCTAGAGTCATTTTAAAAGGAGCGTAATCAAACCGACCAATGTTCTGTTTAGGGATAATTTGATAATTCTTTAAAGTATCAGTAAAAAAATAAACAAACGTACTTCTTCTTTTCTCTTTTTGAATTTTACTTAATAAAAAATTTTTAACTTCAGTTAAATCCGCATATTCAAAAAATTCTTCAGATCCAAAATCGCTCAGCACGCATCGACAAAATTCCCGAAAGGTGGTGTCTTGCATATAGGCTTTAAATGAGAGATTTTCGGGAATTTGACCAACATGAATGACAAAGTCGGGCGACGTTTTAAAAAGAACATTCTTTTCGTTTTTCTCTAAAAAGTGAGAAAAATGATAGGTTTTAAAAAATTCATTAGCTAATTGAAAGATATTCGAAATTTGCCCTCCCCAAGCCTCACTTTCAGCCCATTTTGTCACGTGACTTTTCCAACTTTCATTTTGAGTAGGAAGTGGTAAACACTTCATTTCACTCAATTCTCGATCTAAAGCTTCATCTAATAGAGCTCCGCCGATGTGTTTAGAGGGCCCAAGGAGATCATAAATCCATTGAATTTTTGCAATATAATGATGTTTTAATCCTTTTGCATATTCATAAGGAGTCAGTTCCTCTCCAATCTTTTTAATTTCATTTAACCTGAGGCATTTTGCCTGTTCAAGTGGATAGGGCTGATAAGAAAGATACTGATTGATGATTCTAAAAGCCTGGGTATCTGTCGAAAAATACGCTTCTGTTCCATAGGCTGACATACTTCCCAAAAATGTGCGTTTCGAAGCATCCAGCTTTTTCCCTTTAGAAAGGTTTTCAAAGTAATTTTTATAGACATCTTTAAAACGTTCCTCTACTTCCCGATAACATTTTTCAATTGTTTTGTTGTTTAAAGTACTACCGATTAAAGGAATATTTATTCTTCCATAAATTCTTAAAAGATCAATGTTACTTTTGTTTCTCAGATAGGATAAGCTGATAGAAAATTCTTCTCTGTCTTTAATCTCTGTATAAAGTTTTTTCGCGAAGTTCGACACAATAGGCGATTGAGGCTCAAGCGCACCCATATTATCCTCCAAAAAGCGATTCAGGTAGAAAATAAAAAAGTAACAGACAAATTTTTGTTTGTCCACGCTGCCCTTTAAAGCCTATAAAGGGTGTTTTTTAATAACGAGAGAGGATATAACAACAGAAAAATTTTGAAATGGATGAAATGTAAGCCCTATTCTAGAATGAATAGAACCCACATTCGCAAATAAAGTGTTTTAATTTATGCGGACGGAGCAGTAACCACGATCACTTTTTTCATAATCTTTGACTTTTCAAGATAATCATAAAAATCCGAAGGACCCATTTTAGTTGGGTTGAATTTAAAATGCTTCATTGTGTTCGCAAGAAAGCCCCCTTCTTTCTTGGCCATTGCTTTTGACCATTTTGAGATAGTTTTCGCTCTTTGCTTAGGCTTAAGATCTTTGGTATCTAAAATCAATTGATCTAGACTTGTTTGCAGCTCAGGTTTTGCTTGAACCATTTTTTCCCATGCCTCTTTTCCTTCTGCTCGTTGATAGAGCTGTGCACAAAACATCGAACAAAAAAATGATTGCGGTTTTTTTCCTGACATCGAAATAAGCGCTTGAGTCGATTCCTCATAAATCATTCTAAAGACTCTGGCTTGTTCTTTATGTTTGAAACGGTAGCCTTTGGAAAAAATTGCTTTAAATGCACGTGGAAATGAAAATCCACTTTTCATATGGATTTGCTCTTCTGGTATGCTTTCCCCGGGTTCGCGAAGATAATCGACTTTGGGGCTTAATCGCAGACCAATTTTAGCGGCTTTCTCAGCCAAATTCACACATGCAGCTTCTTCTGGAGTGAAATTCACATAATAATATTCATTCTCATGCTCTTTTGTTAGAATATAACATTTATGATCGATTAAGCTGACAGTTCTTAAATTGGACTTTTTGGAAGGGGTCGCCTCACTCACCCATACATCGTCTTCAGTGACTTTTGTCACAATGAAAACGTGGTCAGTATCTGTGTTATTATGTGGATGTTTTCCTGCTAAACCCATCAGCCGAGAAATTTTCTGCAAGCGGACAATGCCTAATTCTACTGCGGTATCTGGATGCGCCCCTGGCAACATCAAAAAGACGATATCACCTTCTTTGAAGTTTTTAGCAAAAGCCCGCCTTTCCTCAAGAGTAACAGGAAATTTTACATGAGGACCACAGGGTTGTTCAACAGCCTTAACCTTCGTATCTAACCACTTAAATGTTTTATGAATAAAACCTTGTCTTGGTTGAGTGCATTGCTCCTTGAATAAAGATTGTTCAACAGTAGTGGATATTTTATTTGCGTGCGGATTTTTTAATTGTAATTTAGATACTATCTGATGAAATCCATGAGGAATTAAATTTATTTTTACCATGAAATAAGAATCCATATTTTTAAAAGAATTATCATAAAAAATGAAGATAGGAATTTATAAAGAACGTGGTATTATAAACAAATCCGATTCTTTGCTGGAAGATTTATTCTCGTTTAGCTATTTTTTTATTCAAAAGGAGAGGATATGATCATTGATGGTGTTAAAATTGCAACAGAAATTCAGCAAGAGCTTTGCGACTATATCAAACATTTACATGGTCGTCCCCCCTCTTTACATGTTGTCATCGTGGGGCACCATCCTCCCTCCGAAATTTATGTTAAACGAAAAACGGAAGCCTGTTTTAAAACCGGTATTCAGTCTCAAACACATCGATTCCCTTCTGAAATTACCGAAAGTGAGCTTTTATCTCATATTCAACGATTAAATGCTGAGCCTGAAATAGATGGCATTTTGGTCCAACTTCCTCTTCCTGAACATATCCATTCCAGTCGAATTACCCAGGCTATTGCTCCAGATAAAGATGTGGATGGATTTCACATGATGAATTTAGGGAAGTTACTCATTGGAGATACTACAGGATTTGTTCCTTGTACACCTCTTGGTATCCAAACCCTACTGATAAGGTCCTCTATTGAAACTTCCGGAAAACATGTCGTTATCCTCGGAAGAAGCCAAATTGTTGGAAAACCGATGGCTGCACTTTTGATGCAAAATACCCCTCAAGCTAATGCTACAGTTACTGTAGCCCATAGCCAAACGAAACATTTAAAATCGATCTGTCAATCAGCGGACATTTTAATTGCGGCAATGGGTAAACCTCGTTTTGTGACTGCAGATATGGTGAAGGAAGGAAGCGTCGTGATCGATGTGGGAATTAATCGTATTTCAGCTTCTCATTTACCTAAAGGATATGAAATCGTTGGAGATGTGGATTTTGAACATGTGCAGCCAAAGAGTGCATTTATTACACCTGTTCCTGGTGGTGTGGGCCCGATGACAATTGCAATGCTGCTCAGCAATACACTCAAAAGCTACTGTCTGAGAGAAGGACTGTTTTTAAAATGAGACTTTGGATCGTGATCCTCTTGTTCTGCTTGAATGCCTGTCAAAAGCAACCTTCCCTCTATCAATTTACAGGTAACGCCATGACCATGGATTACCGAGTCTTGATTGGGCACCCCCTTTCAACTAGCGAACAAGAGCAAATTGAAGCCACCATTTTTACTGTATTCCAAGAGGTGAATTTAACCTATAACAAATGGAATCCCTCTTCAGAGCTTAGCAAACTTAATCAACTTCCCGCCTATGTTCACACACCCATATCAGCTGCACTTAGTCAATTTTTGCAAAAAACAGCAGAAATTGTCCAAATGAGCCAGGGTAAATTTGATCCGACCATTGAAACCATCCAAAGTGTTTGGAAAACACATTTAGCCGAAGGAAAAACCCCTTCACCCGAGGCCATTCTTGCGGCACAAGCAAGCACAGGATGGAAAAAGATTCAC
>NZ_JBFWIR010000104.1:0-6296 GCF_050255895.1 Parachlamydia sp. | reverse complement strand
TAAAATGTTGGTCAACAACAACGGCTTCATCAACCCATTTAACACCCGCATTCACCATGTCATCTTTAATGGATAGATAGGATGTACACTTGATGCCATTGATGATTTTTGCAGAGATCGGAATCCACCCAGCATGACAGATAAAGGCGATGAGCTTTTTCTGTTTGTGAAATTGTTGCGTAATTTCCAAAACTTTTGGAAGTTTTCTCAGTTTATCCGGGGCATATCCTCCTGGAATAACTAAGGCAGCATATTCATCCACGGAAACTTGGTCAAAAGCAATGTCTGCTTTGCAAGGATAGGAGTGCTTTCCTGCATAAATAGTCTCTTTTTTTTCTCCCGCAATGACAACCTCTTTTCCCGCTTCTTTTAACCGAAACTTTGGATACTGTAATTCTAAATCTTCGTATTCATCCGCAACAAAGATTAAAATCTTTTGATTTTTTGACTTCATGATGGATCTCTTTGTTTATTGTTTCTTAATTAGCTTAAAACTAAATAAACGGGTCAACTAAGTCAAATATTTTCTTTAAACCTTTTCCAGCTTTGCCGCATATATCCACACCCTTGCGCATAGGGAGCTAGTCGTTTGCGAGCAAACTGGACCCATGATGATTCTGAAATTTGGGTATTAATTTCGACAACCGCATAAGGGACGGTTGATTGCGTTTGAAGCCTGATAGAATCACACAAAAGCTTGATAGCAAATCCTTTGTGCTGATACTGATGTTGAATATAAAAAGCTTGATAGCGAATCATGCCCGGAGAAACACGATGCGTGACTAGCCAACCGACAATTTCTCGATTACAGTAAAGAGCTAAACTATTGAGCGGCTCAATCTTATCCGGTTCATGAAAAGGGGAAATGTAGAAAGGGTATGAACCCTGCTCTTCCAATTCTTTTAGATAAGTAATATCTTCTTTTGGAATATCTTTCCAAAAAACTTCTCGAAATGGCTTTGCAAAAGGTTCGGCGTAGTGTTTTAACCAAGGCGGATCAAAAAGAGCTGAGTGGAACAAGTAAAACTGTGCCGAATGAATACTGGGATTCCATCCTTTGGCTACTAAAAACTTTTCGTTGGCTTGGTTTCTATCTGGATCAAAACGAAAAAACAATGAACAAGATTTGCAACCATTTGTGATTAAATCTTGCTCTGCAGACGCAAGTAACTGACTGCCAATTTTACGACCACGATAACTGGGAAGAACCGTAAACGAGTGAAGCTCGGCAAAAAGCACCAAGTTTGTATTAATACCAACAATACTTCCTACTGGATAGATCCCATCAAAGGCAACATAGATCCAACAGCTTTCCTCTTGCTTTTCGGTAAAATAGGCCCAATCCCGAACATCGATTAAAACATTCAATTTTTCAAATTGTTCAGGAGGAAGGGGGAGATCGAACTTTTCTATCCGATACATGTTCTTTCTTTGCTTTCAGGGTTATTTTAACTGATTAACATGTCATTTTTTTAATGGAAAGAGAATAGACTTGATTTACAACTTTTTTTATCTTACAACGCAAAATTTAGGGGAGGAAAAATAAGATGAAGTGGCTGTATTTTGCATTTATTTTGTGTGGTCTGCATATTGAATTAATGGCTGTCCCCGCCCAGATCATTATTATTCGACATGGTGAGAAAACGCCCTTTCAAAAGACCACCTCTTTGGCGCAAAAAGGCAAAGAACGAGCTGCTGCGTTAGTCCCTTATTTTCTTAAGGATCCCACCGTGACGCAGTATGGTCCACCTGTCGCGATTTATGCACAAAATCCAAGTTCGGCGTTTCCCTCACTTCGCCCCATAGAGACTGTCACACCACTAGCAGAGATTCTTCATCTTGAATTAAATAGAACCTATAAGAGTAATGAATTTGTGCCTATGTTGCGTGAAATCATGTCTGAACCTGCCTATGATGGGAAAATGGTCCTCATTTGCTGGCAAAGATATGCCATTCCAATGATTGCTGAATCGCTTGGAATCTCTTCAGCTCCAAAAGAATGGCGAGGAAAGGATTTTGACAGATGTTGGTTGATTAACTTCCACCATCGGGCAGGACCCTCTTTTCAAAATATTCCTCAAAAACTTTTATATGGGGACTCGGATAGATAACCTATCCCGAGCATTGCAACGGGATAGGTCTAAGAATTGAACTAGGCGATTTTTTCATCACCTGATGAACGCTTGATCATCGGCTCTTTTTTGCCCATGACCACATCATAATCAATAACAATCTCTGAAATGGTTGGATCGGACGGTACGTCAAACATAAGATCTCGCATGATATTTTCTAAAATCATACGCAGAGCACGCGCTCCTGTACCTGCTTCAATCGCTTTTTGAGCAATCGCGGCTAAAGCTTCTTCTGTAAATTGAAGATTAACCCCTTCCATTTCAAACATAGCCATAAATTGCTTAGCGATTGCATTTTTAGGTTTACTCAGAATCGAAACCAAATCTGAGACTGTTAATTCATTGCAGTTTGCAATGGAATTAAACCGCCCCACAAATTCTGGGATCATACCAAACTGAATCAGGTCTTCTGGTTCAACCTTCGCTAACAAATCGCTCTTTTTGGTTGGATCGACAGTTTCCTTATCTTTTGTAGTAAAGCCAATTGTACTTCTTCCCAAACGTTTTGCGACAATTTTTTCCATGTTCACAAAAGCGCCACCCACGATAAACAGAATATTTTCTGTATTGACCTTGATGTATTCTTGGTTCGGATGCTTTCTTCCACCTTTAGGTGGTACATTTGCAATCGTTCCTTCCACAATTTTCAAAAGAGCTTGTTGTACACCTTCTCCGGAAACGTCTCGGGTTATCGATACATTCGCGGTGGTCCGATTGATTTTATCGATTTCATCGATGTAAATAATACCTAGCTCTGCTTTGCTGACATCGTAATCTGCAGCTTGCAATAAACGCAGAATAATATTTTCAACATCTTCTCCAACGTAACCGGCTTCAGTTAGTGTCGTTGCATCCGCGATCGTAAAAGGAACATCTAAGATATTAGCCAATGTTTTTGCAATTAATGTCTTTCCAGAACCTGTCGGACCAAACAGCAAGACATTCGATTTGTTAAATTCGATTGCATTGTTGTCTGTGTTGGCTGAACGAATTCGTTTGTAGTGGTTATAAACAGCTACAGAAATCGTTTTTTTCGCATTATCTTGCCCAATGATATACTCATCAAGACGCTCTTTGATCTCTTTCGGCTTTAAAACCTTGAACTCATGGTTGGTTCTCGATTTTTTCTTTTCCAAAATCCCCGAACATAAGCTCACACATTTGTCGCAGATGTAAGCACTTGGACCAGATATTAATTTTTCAACTGCGTCTTCTGTTCGCCCACAAAAAGAACAAGAGATATTTTCTTTATTTGCTTTTTTTGCCATTCTTAATCATTTATGTTGCTGATTTTTTTAACACTTCTATTTTCTTGTGGTTGTCACAACTTCATCAATAATTCCGTACTCTTTAGCTTCCTGAGGACTCATATAAAAATCTCTCTCAGAATCTGCTGCAATGCGCTCAACAGATTGACCTGTTGCACCCGCCATGATTTCATGCAATGAGCGTTTGAGAACCAAAATTTCTTTGGCTTGTAACATAATATCGGAAGAAGTTCCACCCACACCTCCAGAAGGCTGGTGAATCATAATACGACTATTCGGAAGAGCAAAACGCTTTCCTTTTGTCCCCGCCATCAGCAGCAAAGCTCCCATCGAAGAAGCTTGGCCAATGCAATAGGTATTCACATCACAAGTCATCCAACGCAATGTATCATAAATAGCCAATCCAGATGTGATGTAACCACCCATTGAATTGATATAAAGATGGACGTCTTTTTTGGGATCTTCCATCTTTAGAAATAGGAGCTGCGCCACAACAATATTCGCTACTTGATCCGTGATATCGGTGCCGATAAATACAATGCGGTCTTGAAGCAAACGGGAAAAAATATCCATCGAGCGCTCGCCTCGCGCTGTATCTTCAATGACATAAGGCGTTAGAGAGTTAAAAGGTCTTTTATCTGACATAGCGAATCCTTAGCGTGCTGTTTGAATGATGCCTTTGTTGTACATGAATTGACTATTTTTTTGCTACGATGCAAATTGAAAAGTTAAGATCTTCATTTTCAATTTGCTAAGCAAGATCAATTTTTCTGCGCTTGTTCAACAAGGAAGTCCTTGATTTTCTTTGACATCAAAAGCTGGCGAACACGGTTATGCATTTCAGGAGAATTGAGCAAACCACGTGCGTCTGTCAAAGAGCCTGAATATTTGTAAATTTGTGCAAATAATTCTCTAACAACTTCTTCATCAGATACTTGAACGTTAAATTTCTGAATGAGTTCGTTCTCCAAAAAGATCAAGCGGATCGAATCTGTGCATTCTTTTTCAATCTGTTCGCGCATTTCTTCAATTTTTTTCGAAGCTTCAGAAGAAGATAAACCTGTTTCTTTTAATTCTTCAGTTTTTTGAGTAATAATCCGTTTGAGCTCTTGTTTAACGATAGAAGCAGGAACTTCAAAAGGATATTTCTCTAAAAGAATAGGAGAAATCTGTTCTCGAAGCACAAATTTGGACTCTTCTTCAGCGTTTTTGTTGAGTTGGTCTTCAATTTTCTTGCGCATATCTTCTAGGCTTTCAGCACCGGATTTCTTGGCGAATTCATCGTTTAACTCAGGAAGAATCGCCGTTTTTATCTCTTTAATTGTAATGCGTACATGAACAGGAGGCTCTTGATCTGCCGCTTGCGCTTCAACGCTTTCACCGGTCTTATGACCGACTATAGCGGTTTTAAACCACTCAGCCATATTTTGTTCATCGACTTTAAAAGAAGCATCAGCATAATAAACTTGCTCTGGATTTTCGACGGAGCAAGCATCAACCACCACTGTATCTCCTTCTTGAACAGGACGATCTGTAACAACATTCCAATCAGCATGGTGGATACGTACATTTTCAAGAGCTTTATCAATATCTGCTTCTGTAATATCTTTTTTCTGAGCAGATTTTAGTTCTAAAGATTTTGGATCAACTTCAGGAATCTCGGGTGCAGATTCAAAATCAATGAGTAGGTCAGCTCCCGCTTCAAGAGAAACATTTTTAACTAAAGCTTTTTGAACACTTTCTTTTGTAAAAGGGTAAATCCGTGTGATATCCATGAATTCACGTAGGGCACGGTTTAACAAAATATCGCGCCATTCTTTTTCAACGTGGGGGTGGAAATTTTGCAAAATCATCGCAGAGGGGACTTTTCCCTTACGAAAACCTGGCATAGAGACTTCTTTGGATATTGCTTTAATTGCTTCTTGATAAGCAGCTTGAGTTGCTTGAGGTGTGACATGAACATCTAACTTCACCAGACATCCATCTTCTTTTTTCAGAGAGATTTTTACATGTTCATTGCTGACTTCTGTTTGATTATTAGACACCATAACCTCATATTTTGGAAGTTTGTTTGAAAGCACATCTTAGCAAGTGTGCTTGAATCATACTCTTAAGAGAAAGCGGGTGATGAGGCTCGAACTCACGACCCTCACGTTGGCAACGTGATGCTCTACCACTGAGCTACACCCGCATATGAAAAATCGCAAAGCGGGTGATGAGGCTTGAACTCACGACCCTCACGTTGGCAACTTTATTCTCTACCACTGAGCTAAACACGCAAACTTTGCGTTATATTTGATATTGTATGTACCTGTAAGCGGGTGATGAGGCTCGAACTCACGACATTCACCTTGGGAAGGTGACGCTCTACCAACTGAGCTACATCCGCAATTACGTCTAAATCAAATCCTGGCAGTTATTTTCACAACTTGTTACTTGATTTAAGCGACGAGTATAGGAGTGCTCGATTTTTTCGGCAACATTTTTTGATCAACGTTTAAAAAAGAATGAAAAAAAGTGTCGGTTCTAAACCAAAGAATGGAGGAAACTTTGACCTAGAACCGACGGTGGGGAATTTAAGAATTTGCTTCTTTAAACTTCACCATAGTGACAGTATTGATTATCTTTCAAGATTTTTTTAGATATTTTCACACATCACTAATGTTCAATGTATTTTTTTAAATATTTTTCTAACGTATTTATCTTCATTTGATTATACAAAAGCCCCCCTAACTTATCCCCACCCCTCCAACAAGCATAAAAACTAAATTAAATTAATCGTAAACAACTTACATTCTTAAACTAATTTTGTAATCAATCATTCTACTTGAAATTAACTCGCACAAATTGAAGATTTACACTAAATATAAAATTGCCCATTCAAAAAAAAATCTCA
>NZ_JBFWIR010000103.1:0-6383 GCF_050255895.1 Parachlamydia sp. | reverse complement strand
GTCTAATTGCTTATAACCTACTTTTCAGAATTGCAAGCGGTGAGATGTTGGGAAATGATCTACCAATTGCGTTTCATATTTTAGAAATCCCTGAGGCCTTAAAAAGTTTAGAAGGGGTAAAAATGGAATTAGAGGATTGCGCTTTTCCTCTATTGAAACACATCCAGATTGGTTCCGATCCTTTTCAATTATTTGGTGAAATCGATTATGCCCTTTTAATTGGTTCTAAACCTCGTGGTCCGGGAATGGAACGTGGAGAACTACTCACAGAAAATGGGAAAATTTTTGTGGAACAAGGCAAAGCACTTAATGCATCTGCAAATCGAAATGCAAAAGTGTTTGTTGTGGGGAATCCTTGCAACACAAATTGCTTAATTGCCATGAAACATGCTCCCAACATTCCCCGCAAAAATTTTCATGCCATGACACGCCTGGATCAAAACCGTGCGGTTGCGGCTTTAGCAAAACATGCAAACACGGATGTTGAATCGGTTAGTCACATGACCATTTGGGGTAACCACTCCTCAACCCAAGTGCCTGATTTTTATCATGCGCGTATCCACAATAAGCCCTTGCTTGAAGTCATTAAAGATGAAGAATGGTTGAAAACCACCTTTATTAAAAATGTTCAACAACGAGGAGCTGCAATTATCGCTGCTCGCGGAAAATCTTCAGCTGCTTCTGCGGCAAACGCATTGATAGATGATGTAAAAGCATTGGTTTTTCCGACGCCTGAAGGTCAGTGGTTTTCTTCAGCTGTTTGTAGCGATGGAAATCCTTATGAAATCCAAGAAGATCTCATTTTTTCTTTCCCTTGCCGTTTAGATCAAAAAGGTGATTGGGAAATTGTCAAGGGATTAGAGCTCAATCCATTTTTAAAAGAAAAAATTCTCCTAACAGAGAAAGAGTTGATTGAAGAAAAGAATATCGTTATAAAACAATCCTAAAAGATCGATTGAGGAGAAAGTAAAAATGAGTAAGGTACTTTTTGAAATCACAGAAGATAATCTTGATACAGGTTTAAGAGGATATCCAGTCGGGTACTGCACGACATCAAATGTCGATCCCATCAAAGGTTTATTCTATCGCAATTATCCTGTTGCAGATATTGCTTACTGGGAACCTGAACGCGCCATCCATTTACTATATACAGGAAATGATGGTTCTAAAGGTGAAATTGAAGATTTTTCTAATTTACTTCAGCGGCATGCAATTTGTGCACCTAGAGTGATCGATCACATTCGGAAGCTTCCAAATGAAGGGCATCCGATGCAACTATTCTGTGCAGCGTTATTTACATGTGGAATGATTGAAGGGCAAAATGATTATCGAGCTGACTGCCTTGCATTAATTGCCAAAATTCCTGAAATTGCAGCTGCAGTCATCAACTACCACGCAGGTTGGGGAGAATCTAAACCTTCAAAACCTGAGCTTGGTTATATCGAAAATTTTGTGCATATGCTGAACGTTCCCAATGCTTCACCAGAAGAATTAATCGAAGTCTTTAAATTATTTAATGTTCTTCATCTTGACCATGGGGGTGGTAATCTATCTACCTTCGTAGGTAAAGCGGTTGCGTCTGGTCTACAAGATATGTATGGATCTATTGCTGCTGCGATGAGTGCATTGGCAGGACCGCGTCACGGTAGAGCCAATCAGGACTGCCTCGAATTTGTTGAAGAAATACAGAGTGAACTACAAAATGATGTCTCGCCTGAAACTGTAGAAGCTTTGATTCGTGATCGGCTAGCAAACAATCAACTCGTTTTTGGTTTCGGACATGCTGTTTTGCGTGTCGAAGATCCACGTGCTACCGTTCTTTATGCTTTGGCTGAAAAAAAGTATCCTGATAATCCACTTGTTAAATTAACACAGATTTTACGTACTATTGGACCTAAAGTCCTTGCAGAAAATCCTAAAATTTCTAATCCTTATCCCAATGTGGATGCAATTTCAGGCACAGTACTATCTGCCACTGGATTTCCTTACCCTGAATATTTCACCATTTTATTTGGCCTTGCGCGTACTGTAGGGATTGCTGTGCAAATTGTCCATGAAAGATGTATCGCACGAGAAGGCAAAGGCTTGCCTATTGTTCGCCCTAAATATTTATATAAATCATCCCCTACAACTTGATTTACAGACTTGCTGCTTTTAATGAGGACCTATGACCCTGAAAGATATCCAATTTATTTTTAATCGTGCTTTATCTTTGAGTTTTTGCAAAAAAAAATGGCTACTCACCTTTTGTGTTTTAGCATTGTGCGGAATTTTGGTCGTTTTTTTTCGGGGTCTCGCTTTAAATGCGGGTCAGTGGGTGGTGATGAGTCTCACTTTTCTTCCCATTTTTTTGTCAGCAGGAATTATCATTTCATTGGGAATTTTTTTGACGCGCATTTATCACAACGAAATCAAGAAGAAAGAGATTAACTATGGGGAGGTATTCAATAAATCGTGGGAAGTGGTGATTGGCGCTTCCTATTTTTCTGTGCCCATTATTTTAAGTTATTTATTGCTCTGGGTTATTATGGGCATTTTTGTATTGCTCAATGACATCCCTGGTTTCGGAGATTTTTTTGGGGTCGTGCTTTCTTTTGCTCCTTTTCTCCTTAACTTGGGGTCATTAGTCCTTTGCCTATTGAGTCTTTCACTCCTATTTTTTATGGCCCCTTTGCTGGCACTCCGCGGCCTCAATCGATTTGAAATCTCTAAATTTCTCATTCACAGAGTGAAAGAAGATATTTTTTCCAATCTCCTTCTTGCCTTGGTGGCCTTGCTTCCAATTCTCTTTATCGTGGGTTTACTTGTTTTAGCAGCTGTTTTAACAGGAACATTGTGCGATTATTGCGATACGCCGACTTACACCATCTTGCAATGGTTTTTCATTATGATTCCTTTTACAGCGATCCTAGCCCCTGCCGTGATCTTCTTTTTCAATTTCGCTGCTGAAACACACGTTTTATTGCAAAAGGGATTGAGAGGAGAGGCTTGAATTTAATGTGCGTCTTCTTTGTAAGGCATAGGTTAAATTGTCCTACGCAACAACCAGCTCTAAATCATTTAGCTGGATCCTATCTCCACTCCATAATTTTATGCCAAAAAAAGACTCGTCTGAGTATTGAAGAGACGTTTTCAGTGCATTGCGTATTAAATTAAGCTCAGCTGTTAGGTCACACTTCGGGTGACGTGATAGATAATATTCTCCTTCCTTAAAGGCTAAGAGAGCATGTTGATTGAAGAGACAAGTACTTGGATTTTTATCGGCAAGAACATCTCCTCGGCACCCTAGCGTCAAATCTTTGAAAGGTTGACCTTCTGCTATTCCCTGCGGAATGACATGTTTTTTGCCCGATTTTGACTCAACGAGTATAAGCTGTGATGATCCCCTATTAAGAGGTCGTATATTAGATTTACTTTCTTTATGCTTAAGCGCTTCCTTTAAAGCCGGATAATTATCCGCTTCTTTATAAATACTGTTTTCTAGCCATTTCATGAAAACATTAGCAGCTTCAGTATTTCCCAAACGTTGGCAGATATGAATAAAGCATTCTTGCTGGTTGTTAACGACACAATTTCCAATTTTTTGAAATCCACGTGGAGGGAGGCTATAGTCTTCACATATTTGAGCATGTTCGAAGATTTCATAGAATTTATTAATTGCGCCTTCTTTTTCTTGTGTCACTGCTGCAAAAATAAGAACATTTTTAATGATTTCTTTAGCTGTTGCTTTGTCTGCTTTAAATGTTTTAATAACAATCCCCTTATCTATAGCAGCTATTCTCATTCCATTCGAATCTTGCTCAAATAGAGGCCGATGGATGTCGTTTGCTCCCTGACCAGCATTTGCAATGTGAAAGAGATAGTGATCACCTTCTCTAATAGCTTCGATGCTTATATAGTGTCCAGAATTTGGACTATCATACCAGCCGCCCCTGATCAGTTCACCAACCTCGCTATATTTGTCTATTTTTGCCAAGATTTTATCCGCTATGCTTTTTGCTTTCTCATCGATCTGTCTTTTTTCAATGCCTGCACATAAAGCCAAACACTTTAGAAAAGCAAATTCGTCATTATCCAGATCAATCTGATCTTGGATTCGATCCCGAATAGCCTCAAAAATTTCGCGATCCTTTTTATTAACTTCTGTTGTCAAAAACTGCTCAATCAGTGAATGCATTAATAAATGTCCTGGTTCACCATGATGCCCTTCATTTTTTGATTGTTTAATCTTTTGAATAAGTTCTTTTATTGTCGTTTCAGAATCGTAAGTCATATTTGTTGAATGATAAAAAAACAAAAACTCATTAATTTTTTCTGGCTGATAATCTTTTACCTTATGAGTGATTTCTAGGCCTTCCTTTATCGCTTTTAATTCAATTTCTAATGCACGAAAAGACACAGAACTTAACATACGAAGTGTTTGTGAATGACGTAAGTCTGAGAGTGCATAGCCACCATCTTTTGAGGTTTCATTTTCATCGAAAAATCCACTATTATTTTTAAGTAAAACCGTAATTTCATTACGTTTTAACTGTTCAAAATCCCATAAGGAGACAAATTTTTCTGAATGTTGATTCAACTTTTGTTTCAGAACAACAATGTTTTCTTCCATGTAAAGGCGAAATGTGTTTCCTTGTAAACCACGATATTCTGTGGTGACAATGAGTTCATCTATATTTTCAGATGCTGCAAATACGCATCTGACTTTTCCTTCTATCACTTCTAATTTTCCCTCTTTCGCTTCTAACTGTTGAAGCATTTTTTCTGTATCGGATAGAAAAGAGGAATTTTCAATGTGGTAGACATTCACTTTATGAGGAGAGTCTGCAGGAGTGCTTGCCTGAAAAGATAAATTCATGGCTTCTGAAGTACCGACTTGAATCATCAATACAGGTTCGGGAATCTTTAATACGCCTCTCCAGGCTGCAAGTGAACTCAATAATTCAATGGTAAATTGTTTAATTTTGAAGACAATTTTTCGAACAGGAAAATCTTTTTTGAGCTTTGTGTTTCCCAAAGCTTCTTGCATGTTTTTACGATGAGAAGATTTTTTGAGATGCTCGTATTGGCCTAGCTTTTGGTAGCTTTTTAATAATTTCAAAACAGCTTCTTGGGAAGAAATCGTTTTAAATTTAGTTGGATCTTGTTTCTTTTGTATTTTAACAAAGGAACCGCTGTAATTTTTTAATCCTTTTCTATATCGATCAAATTTTTGGCTGTGATATTGAAAGGTTTTCCCAAAATTTCCATTTCTATCAATAGAAGGGCTGGTCATCAAAACTCCAAAAAAAAATGTACTATCAATAAAAAAATTAATGAAAATTATAATAACGAAACTCAAAAAAATCAAATTAATTTACTATTAGGCACTTAATAATCAGCTATGGAAACCATTGAAAAATACAAAGGATAAAGGAATATATTTTTTTTCAAATTCCTTCTCGTTCTGAGAGCCTCCTTTATAAAGGGATTTTTCCTAAATCGACCAAATATTTTGATTATATTATCAAATAAAGAGGTCAAAATATGTTGGAATATCTTTTTGGGAATTCAATGATTGAAAAGGTTCTTTTCTATTTAATCGTAAATGCATCTTGCTATACTTCAGAAGGACTGTGAAAAAAAGACATAGATGCAATCTTGGTTTGAGAAGCTTTTGTGACAATCTATTCCGAAAATCGTTACCAAATTTTATGATTTAGACTACGTTACTTAAGAAGATATGAGGAAAGTAAAAAAAAAGCTCTCGGACAGCTTGGTTTTAGTGATTACGTTGTCCAGATTGATTGTCAATGGTTATGGAGTTTGTTTCTCCATCTGGTGCTAGAGGTAAAAAGTTGGTCAAAAATTTTAATAAACAAGAAAAATGTAAGATATTTATAAATGAATTTAAAGCTAGATTGAAAAAGATCTAAAGTTCTTTTGAGGCTAATAATTGAATATAGGCTATAAATTGACCTCCAAAAATTGTTGCCTTTATATGCGAAATCCAGGTTTCTTCTTTACAAATGATTCCATTGATTATCAGCTCCTCTAAAGCCATTGATTGAAAGATATCACCCATTGCATTGACATCTTTTTGAGATTTTTCATTAAATTTTCCACATGAAAAATCATATAAAAACTTCGTTTCATACTCTGAAAGATTGTCAAGACGATTCAAAAACTTTTCTTTCAAGGCAATGGGAAAACGGGAATCTCTGTCTTTGCATATGGTTTCTTCAAAAATACTTAAGATAAACCGAACTTTTTCTAATTCCCTAGCCTTTTGTCTTTCAAGTACTATTTTAGAAAAAAAGTCCCAAAATTCAGAGGTTTGCATATACTCCAAATCTAGTTTGGTTGTATCTATTTTTTTTAATCTTTCATCAAATTCCCTGAAG
>NZ_JBFWIR010000102.1:0-6451 GCF_050255895.1 Parachlamydia sp. | reverse complement strand
CAACGATTCCACTCGGCAGGCCTAAAAGGTTGGCAAAAGAAATGCGGCCATCACTGTCATCCGTCGTTGAGCGGGGAATTTTAACCACTTCGTTTGAGGGTTCAGGCGTGAGATCTTCTTCTGCCATCAAGGGGTTAAGGAGCAAAATTAGGCTGGCTAGTAGATTTAGAAAAGATCTCATGTCACCCTCTTCAAAATAAAAATGAATAAAACAGAGGGGTTATATTAAAATTGAAAATATGAGTCAATGTTTTTTTATAAGTTGTAAGCGCAACGTGAAAATGTCACCATCTGAAGTATTCTATTTGTCAATTACAACCTGATGAAATGAATGCTCGAAGATTAATAAAAACAATAGTGTGGGATATATAGCTCTCATCGTGGTGTGATCATTGAAAGAACCGGACAAGAATATAAATATACCATTCATGAAGAGGCATCAAGAACTGAAACAATAATGGATCAAAAGCTAATAACAGCCTTTTTGGATCGAAAAAGACCAATGAGTGTGATCGAAAAACATTGAAGAAGACATATCTAGTTTCATTTTTAGATGTTGTTCTCCGAGCCCTCACCTATTTCCATCCATTTTTTGTTAAAAGAACGAAAGGTATCTGAGCTGTTTAGGTTGTGTAACTTCCTAGATAAATTATTTTAATTTCCTTTACATATTTTTCTAAATTAATTAGCTTGATATGTCAAAAAAAAATAAGGAGTTGTCGTGATCAGTTCAAGCCATCGATCTGAAGGTACTGTAGAGGTTGTGTTTGGAAGGGAAAATAATAAACTTGTAACGGATCAAGGACAAACTCTTGCAAGCCTAGCTAGAAGAGCTTTTGCGGCACATCTATCAAGAGGAGCTCTAAGCCTACGAGATCATTTTTTTACATTCATTGTAAGTGCTTGCGAAAATGAAAAATGGGAAATCCTATTAAAAAATAAAAAAGACATTTCTGTATATATCGATGCTGCCGACAAATCTGTCATCATGCATTTTGTTATGTATAGAAATGTTGAAATCATACAAAGAATTATCAGAAATAATTTATTTCAAAATCTAATTGGCAAAAACCCAGGTCATGTTCTCCATGCAGTTGTGAGAGAAGGATTCCAAGATTTAATGGATTATTTTTTAAAAAATGGATTTGCTCATGCTCGTGCACTTGATGACAAAGGTGCAAATTTGCTTCTTAACTCAATAGAAAGTGGTCAAAAAGATTTAATATATGACTGTTTACACTATGGAATTAACCCGAAGCAATGTTTTAGCTATATGGGATTTCGCTTGGATTCTCTTTCCTTGGCTGTCTATAAAGGAAGCATAGAATGTTTAGATAAGCTCATTGAAAGCTTAAACAATTTGAATCGCGCATTTCAAATTGATTTTTCTTGTCGTATCGAAAATGTAGGAACCCTTTTACATTTGGCGATTCATGCGGACCAACCACACATACTTGAGCACCTATTAACAAAGTATTACAAATTCACAAAAAAGCTCATTGAAATATGTGATAAGGAGAATCGAACACCTTTTATGTTGGCGGCTTTCTATGGAAAAATAGAAATGCTTGAAACCCTTATCTATGCAAAAGCTAATCTTTTAGCGGAAGATGAAAAAGGATGTAATGCAATACATCATGCTGTTAAGGGAAAACAATCGGAAACAATTAAATTTTTACATAAGCGTGGCCTGTGTGTGAATACAATTGGTCTTCGCGGCAGAACACCTTTAATAATAGCAAAAAAACTTTATAGAATGACAAGGGATATAGAATATAAAAAGATTAAGGTTCTTCTTGAAAATTTATCTGATTTTCAAAAAGTTAATCCTCAACCTATCTTGGATTATAAGAATTTACCTCCCGATAGTTTTGTTTTTCAAAGTTCTATGTTCACACCCCCTGTAATTTTCCAGCAAATGTTTGAGGCATTAGAAGCTAGAAATATATTGAAAGACCTTAAAAGAGTCGGTGGTGTTTCTCACGGTGCTCTGATGGCTGTAATTATAGCAATTGGTGAAAAAACTCGTCATATTTTTTTCAGTATTAGTGTTCTTTCTACTTACTTCAACGAGCTCCCACTAAAAAAAATTAGAGCCGTTCGCAAGAAACTTGAAACACTTGCAATGAACCCCGATAAATCCCCTTTTTCTTTTTTAGATAGCTCAAAACACTATAGTAGAGGAATTCGTCTACGAGATCGACTAAATGAATTGATTAAAGAGTATACTGAGATAGCTAATTGCACTTTTGGAGAATTCGCAGAATTGGTCTTTACAAAATCAAAAAATGTAAAAACAGGTAAATTCTTTAAGCATCTACATATCCTTGTTGTTGATGCTAAAAACAGGCAGGTTCTCCAAATTAATTCAGAAGAAAAAAAATGGAAAAATTTCCTTATCGCAGATGTGGTCGTTTCTGGCATTGCTTTTCCCATTTTTATAAAAATTCAAAATTTAAGGAAAAAAAAGAATCAACATATTTCAAATTCAGATCTATTTTGTATGGGAGGATGGGGATTTGTTGATCCTGCAATTCAAATGTTTGATCAAAAAAAATATATATTCAATTGTTTTGAAGATCTCGAAAAAGATAGCTATCATTTTAACAATCGAGTGTTAAGCGTACGCTTTGACCCGACAAAAGATGAAAAAGAGTCAAAGCAATTCATTGATTTTACAAGTGGAAAACCCCTAGTCAAAAAAAAATACGAAGATGAAAACTCTCTCAAGAGAAAGCGAATAATAAAGATTAAAGTAAAAGATTTAATAAGCTCTTCCGATACTCTTTGGGAGATTAAGCAAATAAATGAAACCTTAAATCATTTTTTTTCTACATCGCTTTCACAGAAAGAAGAGATAGATGGTATACAAAAAAATGTTTATTCTGATCGTATATGTGCGCATTCTGATTATGGATTGCTTATTCCATCTCCTAGATTGTTTCCGCCGCCCACTAGATTTGCCTGTATAGCTACGTGGAGCCCATTTTTGGAAGATTTGAATAAAGGGGGCCATCAATCAGCAGAAGAAGAGGAGGAGTTAGAAGAAGATGAGATAGGCATGAGAAAAAGACTTGAAAGAGCTAGCTTCAGTAACAGCACATTGACCCAATCAGCGTCCATTCCAGAAAGAAGCAAAACATCGCCTATTCCTCCTAGAAATTTAAGACATCTAGCATCTGCTCAAAAGCGGCAAGAAGAGACCGTTCTCTCTAATAGCGCTTCTTCCATAAAAATAACTCAACGAGAACCAGAACCGCCAAGTCGGAGTAAAACTCTAAATGATTTATACTCCTCGACAAGTTCCCGTTTCCCCAAAAGCTACCACGAAGCAAAGCAAGAGGAGTTGAAAAATACGAGGGGAAGTGTAGCTGATTTGAAGAAAACTCTGGAGGAATATGCTCGACCAAGTAGCAGGTCTCCCGGTCCTAGGCCGCCAGTACTTGTGTTACCCCCAGCTCGCAGCAAAACTCTAAATGATTTGCCTTCGACAAGTTCTCATTTCCTCAAGAGCAACCATGAAGCAAATCAA
Organism: Parachlamydia sp.; assembly: GCF_050255895.1. Lineage (NCBI taxonomy): Bacteria > Pseudomonadati > Chlamydiota > Chlamydiia > Parachlamydiales > Parachlamydiaceae > Parachlamydia > Parachlamydia sp. The sequence goes on along the minus strand of NZ_JBFWIR010000102.1, from coordinate 2,919 downwards.
GAGGAGTTGAAAAATACGAGGGGAAGTGTAGCTGATTTGAAGAAAACTCTGGAGGAAAATGCTCGACCAAGCAGCAGGTCTCCAGGCCCTCGACCACCAGTACTTGTGCCGCCTCCAAAGATTTATGCTAATCAAGAAGTTAAACATGAGGAGGAAGAGCTAAAGGACAGGATGCATCATATGAAAAGAAGAGAACTAAATCCCGATCTCAGCCCTAGTCCTCCGAGAGCCCCTCAATATTCCCTCCCTCCTTTGCCACAGGCTCCTGCAATGCGGTCATCATCAACAGCAATATCTCCGCATTACGCAAATGAGAACTATCAAAATTATCAATAAAGGCAGAGGAAAAGAATGCTCAGACCCGAAAAGCTATATTGTCACTGTGAAAAGTAGATTGAATTATTTTACTCGACAGCAATGTCGCATAAAAAATCCAAGAAATTAAGAGAACTGAATTTTTGCATTTTAGTAATTCTGTAGTGGACTTTATAAACGCATGATTTTCGTTTTACAAATTTTTTGATATAAAGGAAGGATTGCAAAAATAAGGAGAACAAAAATTATGATACAAACAAGCTCAGATATTCCAAGGGGATTTTTCGCTACAGAATATGATGAGGAAGATGAAGCTTACTCTGTGGATGTGCAGGAGGTACCTATAGCGATGCTCTTCCACAAAGCATTTGGAGAAGCTAACTCTCCAAATGAAAATGTTTTAAAATCGCACTCCTTTTTTTTAATCAAGAGAGCATGTAATGAAGAAAATTGGAATCTAATTTCACAATATAAAGATCAAATTTTTAAATGCATGAATCAGGAAGAAGAATCTGTCATCATGCGTTTTTTAAGAATGAATAAATTAGAAGTTATAGAAAAAATCATCAAACAGAACTTGTACACAACTCTAGTTGGCCAGGATTCTCATCGTGTTTTTCGTGAGATTGTAATAAGAGGGCATTATTCTTTAGCAAAAGAATTTTTTAACGCAGGGGAATTGTTTCTAGTAAATGCGATCGATTCCAGAGGTGCTAATGCACTTATTAGTGCGATTGAGGGAGAACAAAAAGAATTCGCTAAAATTTGCTTACAAAATGGGAACTATCCTAATCAATATTTCCATTATTACAATTTTCGTCTAAATTCTCTTTCCTTTGCCGTCTATCAGGGGGCTATAGAGTGCCTCGATCAATTAGTTGAAACTTTGCAACAGATGAAAAGATTAAATAAAATTGATTTTTCAGAAACTACAGAACATGTAGGTAATCTTTTGCATTTAGCAATTTGGGCAAATCAACCTGGAATGTTACACCACCTTTTAACAAAATATCATAAGCAAACTTTGTCTCTTATTGAAAGAGAAGATCCTGAGGGAAAAACGCCTTTAATGCTTGCAGCCTCACTAGGAGACGTTCAATCTATAAAAATATTATTAGATGCCAACGCTATGATTGAGGCGAAAGATTGCTCAGGAAGAACCGCCATGCATTATGCTGCAGAAAAGAACCACATAAACGCTATCCTTTTTTTAATCAAAGAAGGTGCTGATGAAAACGTACAAGATAGCTGCAATCAAGCTCCTAGCCAATGTTGTGATAAAGTAACTGAAAGACTTCTCCTCAACATAAAATTAAGAAAGCAGATAGAGGAGCTGTTACCGACAGATTATATGGCTCTAGTGCCTTATAATTGTATATTTCAAGGTGGAGGTGCTAAAGGATTAGTTTATCTTGGAGTGACTAGGGCTTTAGAAAAATTAAACCTCTTAGAAGGTATAAGAAGATTTGCTGGAACATCTGCAGGAGCTTTAACGGCACTTTTTCTCGCTTTAGGAATGGGATCGACAGAATTAGAAGAAACGTTAAAAAATACTTCCGTAATGAAACTCCTTAATCTATTCATATTTGTAGTATCAGAAGATGAGAAACCAAGAATGAATGAATATTGTGCTTTTTTAAAAAATGCAGGCATCTCAATAGCCAAAATGGGAATTGCGTTGCTTAAATCTTTAAGCATCGTAGCTGGCAAAAAAACTGGATGGACGAGCGGTAAGAAATTAAGAAACTGGTTAAATACTCTCATAGAAACATATACAGAGATTCCAAATTGCACATTCGGAGAATTGTCGGATTTGATTAAAGCTGGTAAGCCCTTTAAACATTTGCATGTCATGACAACGGATTTAAAAACATCCTCTGTTCTTCACATAAATTCAGAGGATAAAAAATGGAAAAATTTCCTCATTGCAGATGCAGTTGTGGCATCTGCTGCTTATCCTTTACTGGTTGCTCTCCAAACATTAAGAGAAAAAATCGACGGGGTACTTGTGACCAACACCAATTATCAGTGCTCAGATGGTGGAATTCTTTTTAATTTACCGGCAGAAATTTTTGATCGAGTAGAGCAACCTGGATGGATGGATCCTCAATTAGCCATTCCACAATTTAACCGTCGTTCAATTGCTTTTTGCTTTGAGCGCTCCAAACTTGCTCCTTCGAAAGACAAAGAGTCCGTGTACAATTTTCTAGCTAGCGTTTTAACTAAAATTTATATGAGATCCGAAAACATAACTAGGCAGGTACTATCAGGAAGGCATGAAGAAAGGCTTGTAAGATTGAGTACAGGAGGGATTACGACAACAGAATTCCAAACTCAAGTTTCGGACGAAAAAGCTGCAAAAGCTCTTAAAGAATCTTATAAAGCCACAAAAGTATTTTTTAAAAATAGAAAGCGTAACTTTGATTCCTTTCTTAAACAATCAGAGACATCTAGTAAATAATCGCCTTATAGAGACAACAGGGCTAACGCATGAAGAATTTAGTTTACGCCGATAATACTCAAAAGATATTGCCGATCCCAGCCTGCTTTCAAACGTTTGTTTTTTATTCCCACTTTTGTCACCTTATCTTCTTTTAGTAAATT
>NZ_JBFWIR010000101.1:0-6603 GCF_050255895.1 Parachlamydia sp. | reverse complement strand
ATCCCCCGATATTCAGGAGCAATTTGAATCGAAATCTCGCAACAGGATAACGTTTTTCCTACTGGATGTGAAATGGGATGAAAGGCCAAAAAGCCCGCACGATTCCCATCGACCAACATGAATAAGGGTGGCAATGCAGGACAAACAAAAAAACGTTCTTGAAATTCCTTCCAAAAAGGATCCCATTCTTTAAGCTCTTGATGAAAAGACATCGCACGCGTTACAGGGTCATTCCGCCACTCCATCACCTGGTGCGCATGGTTTTCAGAAACGCACACACATTCGAATCGAATTTTTTCCATTTCACCCATCATTTTTAACACTTTTCTGTTGAATTTGCGCATTTAGAAGGAGCCATTCTGGATGCTTTTGAAGAAGTAAAAGAATGTCATCTAAAGAAAATAACGGGTTTCTCGGATAGAGCGCCTCAATCACCCGCTTGACAAGTTCAAAATCTTCGGGAGTATCAACGGTTAAACGGTAGCGAGAAAGATCTTCTTCTAACGTCACATTAAAGACACGGTACTGTTTTTGGTGAAAATAAAAGACCGGTGTCACATGCTCCTGCTCGATTAAGCTTGTTTTAAGCGAAGCAGCTTTTTCCAATTCTTTAAATGAAAAGACTTCCACTTCCATTCCATAAGGAAAGGTACGCTTTAAAGCATTCGTGATATAATCGTATTCATGGGCATGATCTCGATAAAAAGTAATCTGTTGATCGATAATCTTCGGGTCTATAATCGGGCAATCAGCCGTAATACGCACAACCGCATCAGCATGTGTGAATTTGCCCGCTTCGACATAACGGCTTAAGACGTTCTCCTCGCTTCCTCTGACAACTTGCACATTTTCCTTCTGACAGTAGTCCACTATGGCTTGGTCAAGAGGATGCGTCGTTGTAGCAATCAACAAACCATCCGCATTAGCAGCAGCTTTTAGACGTTCTATCAAATAGCCAAGCAAAGGCCGCCCTAATACTGGCTTAAGAACCTTCCCGGGTAATCGTGTTGATCCCATACGTGCTTGAACGATTATCACAATGCGCAATTTTGAGCTCCTGTCCCATCAAACTTTGCTTCATCATACTCAAGCAGTCTCTTCCAAGCTATTCTTTTTTGCTAGCCATTTTTTCTTTGCGCCTTTCTCTTTTCCATCCTTCGGCAGTTTGCACTTTTATCCAAGGCTGAGCCTTATGCTCTTTCGAAATAGTGGGTTCCTTTATAGGAACTTCATTATCATCACTTTTTTTTGCAATCGAAACGGATTTTTTTGCCGGTGCGACTGATACTTTTTTTACAATGGCTTCTTTTACCGTTTTACTCGCTTTTTCCCCTGTCTTTTTTTTCTCAATCATACCACACCTCTGACCTTAAATTATTAAGAATCTAGAAGTTAAAGAAATACCCCTCTTCCATTTAACCTTGAATAAGTGTATTCCTTCACCCATGACTTCGTAAATTCAAAAAAGATGCCAGAATGGCTTTCAATGGAGTGAATTCTCCGTGACATTTTTCTTGAGCTTTACGAAAATAGGTGAATGAATCAGCGTATTATTTTTCATATCGATATGGATGCATTTTTTGCTTCCATTGAAATTCTGCGCAATCCCTCTTTAAAGGGCAAACCGGTTATTGTTGGGGGTTCCCCCGATAAACGAGGGGTTGTTTCAACATGCTCCTATGAAGCTCGAGCCTATGGGGTCCACTCCGCCATGTCTTTATTTGAAGCAAAAAAAAAATGCCCCCACGCCATTTTTGTGGAGGGGGATTACGCTATTTACAGGAATTACTCTTCCAAAGTGATGGATATCCTATCCAGGCACTCTTCTCTGGTAGAAGTGGTCAGTATTGACGAAGCCTACATGGATGTGTCCTTCTTGAAAGATGATCCAGAAATGACAGCTAAGCAGTATGGAAGAAAACTCAAAGAAGCGGTCTTGAAAAATACGGGACTGACATGTTCTGTCGGAATTGCAAGCAACAAGTTAATTGCTAAAATCGCGTCTTCACGCGCTAAACCGAATGGTCTTTATGAAATTCCTTCTGGGGAAGAAGCTGCTTTTCTTGCAACACTCCCGATTGGAGCAATTCCGGGTATTGGCTCAAAAACCGAGAAATCTTTAATCGATGATCGTCTTTACACGATTGCTGATCTTCAAAAAATCGATTTAGATACGTTGATCGAGCGTTATGGGACGCGGGGCTACTATTTTTATCTCGCAGCTCACGGCATTGATAAGCGACCAGTTGATGGAGAAGAATACTTTCCCAAATCCATTGGAGCAGAAACAACCTTCGAAGCCGATCTTGCGGACTCGACCATTCTACTCGAAACTTTATCTGAACTCGTTCAAAAAGCGTGTAAACGATTAAAAAAATACCAAACTAGAACGCGAGGCTTTTCACTTAAATTACGCTATAGCGATTTTCGCACAGTGACACGCTCTCGCCTTTTGTTCAGCCATACACAGGATGAACAAACCATCTGGGAAGAGGCTCGCGATTTTTTCTTAAAGGTACACACAAAAGATGTGCCACTCCGTCTGATAGGCATTTCTTTGGAAAAGCTCTCAGACGGATATTGGCAACCAACTTTATGGAATTGGGAGCAACCTTAAAAAGGTAGCTTAGAATCTTCATCCTCAAAGTTTTCATAAGAAGGATTCTGTCCATAAGACCCCGCTCCCCCATTCGACTGGAACGTTTGCTCACCAAAATCAGCACGACTTTGCTGACGAGGCGCAAATCCACCACCCTGCTGAGCACCGCCCTCTCTATCGCCTTTTTCAGATTTACCAAAAGGACTAAAGCGAATGCTTTCTGCTGTGAGTTCAAGTGCAACTTGAGGTCGCCCTTCTTTATCCATATAAATTTCAGGTTTTTTCATTTCGCCCATGATGATAACAGCACTTCCCTTTTTCAAGTGAGGCAAGATTTTGTCAAATTTGTCTCCCCAGCATGTCACACGCCACCAAGTGGTGACATCTTGTCCATTTTGATAAGAGTTTGTGGCAATACGTAAAGTCGTGACTTTTTGTCCACCAGGTGTAAAACGCGTTTCTGGATCTGCTCCGAGATGTCCTGCAAGATAAAGATGATTCATAGCTTTTCCTTTAATGATCTCAGAGCTTAAATTTTAAACACGTAAAAATTGAAATCCAATTTTTTAATGCTTGAAGCCCTGATGTTGATTTGTATAAAATTGCAGCTTTATACCATAAATAATATGGCCAGCAAAATCAAGGTAATTATGCACCCTATGGATCCCCAAAAAATTCGTTCGATGAAAGAAGAGCTCGATCTTCTACGACTTTCCCATACTGAAAAACAAACTTTATCTTTGCAAAGAGAGCAAGTAGAAACGGCTATAACTGAACAGGAAAAGGCTATTGAGACGTTGAAAAATACGTTATTTTATCAAAAAACATCCGATTTTTATTTAGAAGAGCAGCTTAAAGCTGCTCAAAAAATCCTTGCGGAAACAAAACAAAAACTCATAAGAATGGATCATCTTTTAGATTCTTTGGAGGATACTGCAGAAGAGAATATTGACCGGATGGAAGAAGATCTTTCCCTCATGATTCTCAGCCTTTACCCCTCCGAGCAGCCTATTTATACCGCCCTTAAAGGATCTTTAAACCATACACTTAATCTCCAGCAAAGTATTCAAGGTCTACACAACCAAACACAGCTGCTGCTTGAATTGGTGGAAGGAATCCTGAGCGTCCGTTACGCCGTAAAAAAACAAGGAATTCTATGCTATATTTTTGGAAGAAATCCTAACCAACAAATTGCCCAATATCTAGAAGCCATTCAACGGGTCATTTTGCAAACGTTAGAAACGCTTCAGCAATACCAAAATACTCTTACTGAGGATGACATTGAATTAAAAGCCCTTTCAAAATCTGCCCTTATCATCTATTCTGAACTATTAGATTTTTGCAAAAAGAAGTGGAATTTTAAAACAATCGATCAAAGCCTCATCCAGACCTATTCCGTATTAGGAGAATTACTTGAGAGTTTTCAGACAGAACTCAATCACCTGAAAAAAGAAGAACAAGATATTCGTATACAGATTAGAGATTGGATTGCCAACCACTCTGCATAAAAATGATGCACCGTTGAATCAAGAAATATTCAACGGCACATTTACAGGGGACTAGATTTTGATAAATCCTTGATTGCCTTTTTTCCCAGATAATCCACCAGGAAGCATATCGCTTTCTTTTGGCTTAGAAGCTGTATCTCTACCTTCTGAGATTTCTGCACAAAGCTTACGTAAGCCTTCTACTGTTTCTACGTAGAGAGGAGCAAACGCTCTGAGAGCTGATGGGACTGCATGTTCCATATCAATGGTGCAATGCATAAGAATTAGCTCTTCCTGCACAGCAACACCAACGCCCCCACCCGCCATTTGGCCACCGAGCATGGACATCTCTAGTAGTTTTTCGTAAAGGCGTAGTTTTGTTTTGTCGTCGCGTGGAAGTCCATCCAGAAGAGGAGAATAGAGATAGAGTCTTTTAGAATTTGGTTCGTAAGTTAAATGTAACGAAAACTCATCATCAATCCCCAAAATACAGGTATTGTTCTCGTCAAACTCTAACCCCTCTAAACCAAGCTCTTTCCCGAACTCTTTAAGGTTCTCTTTAGCATTTTCAAACGACATACACAACCTCCTAAAGGTTACGCTGCAACCTAGGGTTACAGTTTAAAAGTTTTTCATAATTTTTAAGTAAGAATCCATTCTTAAAAAAGATCAAAGATGCAAGATTGTCGTTTAAAAGTAAACTGTTTTCTCTGCAGCTTGCCCCCTAATCCCTACTCTCTAAAATCATTGATAAATTCATATAAACAATAAACTATAAACATCCTTTTTACATCTTTTTATTATAATATCTTTAAACAATAAACTGCAATTCAATCAACAAAACAAAGCAATAATAATTTTAATTTAACTAATAATCCCTATAAAAAAATTTGCACATAAAATTTCAGTTCGGTATACACAAATTATCTCTAATTCCTTTAATTTAGGCAAATACGTGTCAGAGCTTCAGTCTTTTCAAGTAGAAAAAGGATCCCCTCTTAACTTAGGTATCTTTGGTGATTGCGGCGGAATCAATTTTTCCCTTTTTGTGCATCAGGCCCAAAACGTAACCCTTCATCTTTTTTTAAAACCCACTGATCCTCCCATTGCTCAAATTCCTCTTTTCCAGACCGGTGAAATTTGGCACGCATATGTGAAAAATCTTCCTGCCGATTTAATATATGCATTTGAAATAAAAAAAGAAGATGGCAGCCATTACACAAAGGTATTAGATCCCTATGCTAAATCTCTAACATCGACACATATATGGGGGAAAAGTGGCAATTACGCCCCCTCTTGTGCTCATCCTTCAGCAAACACCTTTGATTGGCAAAATGTCAAATCGCCTCACCTGCCTTTGCAAAATTTGGTCATTTATGAAATGCACGTGAGAGGATTTACACAGCACCCCTCTAGTCAAGTCTCACACCCAGGACAATTTTTAGGCGTGATTGAAAAAATTCCTCATTTAATAGACCTAGGCATTAACGCCGTCGAATTGCTCCCTATCCAAGAATTTAACGAAAATGAATACCAAAAGCTATTCCCCAATCAGGAAAAGCAACTCTATAATTATTGGGGTTATTCTACCGTTAATTTCTTTTCCCCTATGAAGCGGTATGCATCCGAAGAAAATTCAGGAGTGGTCATTCAAGAATTTAAAACAATGGTGCGGGAGCTCCATCGACATGGAATCGAAGTGATTATTGACGTCGTTTTTAACCATACGGCAGAAGGAGGAAAAAAAAAACCAGGATTTTGTTTTAGAGCTTTAGCAGATGAGATCTATTATATCCAAGATGAAGAAAAGCAATACAAAGACTATACCGGCTGCGGAAATACAGTGAATAGCAATCACCCTGTTGTGCGCGAATTCATTCTTGATTGTTTGCGATACTGGGTGGTAGAAATGCATGTGGATGGCTTTCGTTTTGATCTAGCCTCCGCTTTAACGCGCGATGAACAAGGGATTCCAGTTCCTCTTCCCCCGGCCATTGAAGCCATTTCTGAAGACCCCATTCTATCAAAAGTCAAACTAATTGCAGAACCTTGGGATGCCGGAATGCTTTACCAGGTTGGAGACTTTTATCCTCAAAAAAATCGTTGGTGTGAATGGAATGGGCGTTATCGGGATAGCATCCGAAGATTTATAAAAGGAACCGATCACCAAAAAGGGGAATTTGCGACCCGGATATCTGGTTCATCCGACATGTACGGAAATGGGCGAGCACCAACCAGCAGCATTAATTTTATCAACGTCCATGATGGTTTTACATTGCGCGATCTTGTCAGTTATAACATGAAAGACAATCTCAGCAATGGCGAGGATAATCGAGACGGCACAAACGACAATGACAGCTGGAATTGTGGCGAAGAAGGAGTCACTGAGAATGCGCAAATTCTTCAATTACGTGAAAGGCAAATGCGCAATTTTCACTTAATCCTGATGCTTTCTCAGGGTATACCCATGCTTTTAATGGGAGATGAATATGGGCACACGAAAAAAGGCAATAATAA
>NZ_JBFWIR010000100.1:0-6673 GCF_050255895.1 Parachlamydia sp. | reverse complement strand
AGACCAAATGTAATAACTTTATATGACATTAGCGGAAGAACCATAGACTAGCGTGTTGAAAAGTTTGGGTTAGGAACTGTAGTAAAACACAACATACGCTCTTCTTCGGAAGCTATTCAAGGTCGTTCTCTTTTTAGCGAGTTGAGTTAGATTTAAATGAACTTTAGCATATTTTAAGATATTTTTCCATCAAACATATTTGAAAATGGCAATATTCACACACTCTGGGCCTTATTTTCGAGTTCTTCCCAGCGAGCATAAAGTTGGTCTAATTTTTCTTGTGTTAAAGTCAACTCTTGACAAGTCGCATGCAGTTTTGTTGCATCGTCAGAAACCATTTCAGCTTTTTTGTGCAATTCTTCCAACTTTGTTTCAATCATTATGATTTTATCCGTCATACCTTGTCGTTCCAATTCCTCAGCATAAGTTAGCTTTTTTGGTTTTGCGGATTCCTTCTCAGGTTGTTTATTTTTTTTCTGTGTCTTAGGTTCTGTTTCTTGCTTGAACGTTTGCTGATATGTTTCCCATTGGGTGTAATCAGCAAAAAAAGTAGGTTCTTCAGAAAGCCCTAGGCCAATCAAAGTTGTAGAAACGCGATCCAGTAAATAGCGATCATGCGTAATTAAAACGACGGCACCGGGAAATTGGAGTAAACTTTCTTCTAGAACTTCTAAGGTTGAAATATCTAGGTCGTTGGTTGGTTCATCAAGAAGCAAAATATCAGCCGGTTTTAGCATGAGACGTGCAATTAAAACACGTGCTTTTTCACCCCCAGAAAGTTTATGGAGAGGCAAATCCAATCGCTCAGAGGAAAATTGAAAGCGTTTGCACCAAGAATTAATGTGTAAAGATTGTCCCTGGTAGTTGACGTATTCTCCATCGGGAGCAAGGGCATTTCTTAATGGTAGATTTAGAGGGAGCTCTTCTCTCTGTTGATCGAAATAGGCGATTTGCACACCATCGGCAAATTTTAAAGTCCCAACATCAGGTTCAATCTCTTTGGCTAGCATTTTTAGAAGTGTGGATTTTCCACTTCCATTCAGTCCAATGATGCCGAGTCGCATCCCGGGAGACAAAATAAAATCGACTTTCCGAAAAAGAAGTTTGTCTCCTAGTGTTTTTGCTAAATTTTTTACAGTAAGGAGTTTACGAGTTTGTCTCTCTGTAGAAGAGAAGTCGATTTGGGCATTTGTGACTTTATTGCGACTCTTAACTTCTGCCAATTCATCAATTAAACGATGCGTCTGCTGAACTCGCGATTGCGCTTTTGTTGTGCGGGCTTGAGGGGATTTTTTCAGCCAAGCAATTTCTTCCCGTGTTTTGCCAGCGAGAGAGCGTTCGTATTGTTGCTGGCCGGACAGGAATTGATCCTTTCGTTCCAAAAAAGTGCTATAAGTTCCGTCGACAAGAAATAAGCCATCAGGGAACATGCGATTCAATTCGAGCATTTTAGAGGTGGTATTCTCCAGAAAAAAACGATCGTGGCTAATTAAAAGGAATGTTGGATTTTCCCGGTTTAAGAATTTTTCTAGCCACAAAATGCCTTCAAGATCCAGGTGGTTTGTAGGCTCATCCAATAGCAGAATATCAGGAGATTGAATAAGTTGGAGACCAATGCTTAATCTTTTTTTCCAGCCGCCAGAAAGAATGGTGGTGGATTGTGAAGCGTCCTCAAAGCCTAGTTTGCTCAGCATTTTACTGACCAATGCGTCTTGTTCATAGTCGTGTAAAGAGGATGACAGTAATGGCTTGCGCAAAATCTCCTCAACGGTTGCATCAGGGAACACCGCATCTTGTGGGACATATCCCACCTTGAGATTTTGTCTTAGCGCAATCGTTCCATTATCTGCATGTTCAAGGCCTGCTAATATTTTTAACAATGTCGATTTTCCAGCTCCATTAGGCCCCACAATTCCGATTTTATCGCCCTTAAAAATCGATAAATTAAGTTGATCAAACAATAGGCGAGAGCCAAATGTTTTACTGATCTTGTGGCAATTGATAAGCGGAGACATAGAATAAAAAGTACCTTAAAAGTTTTCTGGAAGAGTGAATTAATAGGATAAATGATTGTTGATTTCACAGATTTCTCTATAAATAATAGTATAGAAAAACAATTAAAGTCAAACCACTTATGGCTATTTGACAATCATAATTTGATACATTTTGTATAATTCGACAAAAACTGCTGAATCCTCAATAATTTGATTAAATTCCCGCAGAATTTCTTCGATCTGTGTAGACTTGGTTCCTCCTTTTTCTAAATAATGAAGCATTTCAGCATCCTTCGGGGGGAGGGGAATGGCTTGATTAAGGCGGAAGATTTCCAGTGAGAAATGATTGTCCTTTATGATTTTGTAAACATGCTCGCAAAAATGGTAGGAAGCTCCCAAATTTTCTCCTAATTTTACCAGAATTGTTTCCATAAATCAAGATGAGGAAGGGAGGGAATATAACGCAAAGCACTCACACCGGCATTCCCAGCGATCCTTTTTAAGCAATGCATGAAATGATGGATGATTTGGACTGGATCCATAACATGTATCAGAGCCATATTAAAGACTTTCTGTGTGTTTTTTGCGGAAAAAAGCTAATTGAAACAAGATTGTCAACTCCATAAATTTTACCAACAATGTTTGTATCCAACCAGAAGTAATTGTTGGGAAGCTGGCTCTGTAATGTTTTAAGCGATTCTTAGGCTTATTTTTCTCCAGGCATAAAAAAACTGCCAGCGTACTGGCAGGAACAAATTAAAACCCAATTTGTTGTAAGGTAAGTGAAATGGGGACAGTTGGTAAACGTGTGTTTGTTGAAACGGATAATGCATTAATGGGGCCAGATAATAACCCATTTGTGAGGGTCAGAATATCCCCTGCATTTAATCTCAAAATTAACGTGTTTTGATTCAAAGGCCCTGAAACACTTGTTTTTGGAAGCGCTTTTCCATTAACCGCAAGAGCGATAACTGCATTCTTTACGTTTGTAAAAACAGAGTACGAAATGGCATAAGCGCCACTTTGGGGAATTGAAACTCCTCCATTTATAGGTGCAGTAAATCCCCCTGCATTTTCTGGATCCAGGATTGTGAGGTTAATCGTTTCTCCTGCATAAATCGACAGCTGAGAATTTGGATTGTAATAGAAAGCATAATTAGGTGTAACAGCAGATTGACCTTGAGGGCCTGTTGCTCCGGTTGCTCCCTGAGGACCTGCAGGACCAGTTGGGCCTGTCGGACCCGCTGCGGTACTCTTAAAATTAGTTGGAATTGGCAGAGGATGAGCTGTCAGAATTTCTCCTTGAAGAGATTGTGTTGTCATTAAAACGAGAGCAAAAGACACAAAGCATTTTGATAATTGAATCATATTCCTCCTTTAAGCGAATGATTTTTTGAATCATAAAGTAGAAAGTCAAAAAACTCTATAAAAATTTCATTTGAAGCTGCTTGGCAAGCATTGGAGAGTCAAAAAAGAGACTCTTAGATTATCTGATTTTATTTTAGTGTGCTGAATAAAAAAACAGTGATATAGGTAGCTTAAACAACGAAAAAGCTTAAAACAATTAAAGATAGAATTCTAAGCCGATATGACTATTTCAAAATTATATCAGTTATTTTTTAATCAAAAAGCTAATCGCCTTAAAAAGCTTGAGTGTCAAGCTTTAAAAGAATTGAAAATTCTTGACTATCCACCTAGAAAAAATTGGCTTCCCTCTCGAAAAACAGCGGATGGTCAGAAGATATACGATGTTGTGATTGTAGGGGGAGGTCAAACTGCAATTGCTGTAGCTTTTTCTTTAATTAGAGAAAAGATCACGAATATTTTGATCTTTGATGAAAATGACAAAGGTTGTGTAGGCCCATGGCTAACATATGCACGTATGGATACACTTCGAACACCCAAATATACACTTGGTCCCGATTGCGATATACCAAGCTTGACTTTTCAATCTTGGTATGAAGCGATTTATGGAGAAGATGCCTGGAAAGAAATACAATTTATTCCTCGCTTAGATTGGGCTCGCTATCTCACCTGGCTTCAAACATTTTTGAATCTCCCTATTGTTAATAATGCTAAGGTTGGCTCCCTCAGGTGGCAACAGCAAGACAATTGTTTCTTTGTGCCAGTAAATTCAAACGAAATACAGCTGGTATATGCACGTAAAATTATTTTAGCAACAGGATTGCAAGGTTCCGGTGGTTGGTCCGTTCCCGAACACATTCAACGAAATATTCCCCGGAAATACTATGATCAGGCAAGTGAAGTGATTGCCTTTGAAAAATTTAAAGATAAAAAAGTTGGAATTTTGGGTGCAGGTCCATGTGCTTTCGACAATGCCTTAAAATGTTCAGAATACGGGGCAAAAGAAGTTCACATATTTAGCAAAAAATCCAAACTCGTCAATTTGCATACCTTTCTGTGGGGAGAGTACGTCGGCTTTTTAAAGGGATTTTCCAGTCTATCTGATGAAGCTAAATTTCGCTTTATATCTAAAATGTATGAGATTGGCCAACCACCTACTCCTGATGGTGTAAAGAATGTGAGAGCTAAAAATAATATTTTTATCCATTTCAACAACCCCTGGATAGATTCCAAGATGTTAGGAAATCGTCCAGTTGTAATCACTCCCAAAGCAGAGGAGGTTTTTGATGCACTCATCATAGCAATCGGTTGGACTGTCGATTTACGTCTAAGGCAAGAGTTGAATCACTTTAGGGATAAAATTGCTTTGTGGTCAGATCGAATGGTATCTACAAATTTCAAAGATGAGATGCTTTTGCGTTCTCCTTATTTAGGGAAGGGATCTAATTTTTCTGAAAAGCAGCCTGGAACTGCACCTTACCTGCATTCTATTTTCAATTGTACAGGAGGGGCTCTGCTAAGTACTGGTTTTAATGCAGGCACGGGTTTAACAGGGATGAAGTATAGTATAAAGAGTATTGTCGATGAAATTGTGAATCAGCTATTTGTAGATGATCAAGATTATTTTTACCAAACACTTGCAACTTACGACCATCAAATATTTGAAAATTAGGTGGTTGTTTGATTCTTCTCTGAAAAATCTTAATTTTTAAGTCAAAAAAATATTCAATAGGCATGCCTCATGGAAAATATGTCTCCTTGAACAAAATACGAAGGTCTTTTTAAAACAGCTCTAATTTCCCGGATAGCCATCTTTTCGCCAACGATGGGCTTTTTATGCCACAACCTTCTCCTTTCTCTCTTATTTATTTGGATTTATAATTCATTGCGGTTTTTTATAAAAGTGAGTAATAAAAATATGTGAATCTATTAATTAATAGGTTTTTTGTTTTAAAATATTGGAAATATATTTTTTTGTATTATAAAATGTGAACTTACTTATTATTTTTTAGAGGGTTTTTTATGAGTATGTCTATTCAAGTACATAGTGCAAAAATATCAACTGCAAAATTGATTTTTTTTCCAGAAAAAAGCCTTGGAAAAGAAAAAGGACGTCTTTTCTTTCAAGGTTTAGAAAATGATTCAAGATTTTCAATTGCTTTGGCATCTTTAAAATTTTATAAAGAGGAACAAAAAATTGAACAGAAGAAAGGGGTTGTTTTATTAAAAATTTTAGATTCCGACGGCTGTACACTCATTGCCAAAGTGAATGAAAGTAGTTTGCGAAAAAGATTTGGGATAACTCAAGAAGAATTTAATTCTGCAAAAAAACAATATGGAGCGGATTTAACTAAATTTGTCTCCAATAAAATTAAAGAAAAAATCGAAGAAAAGAAAAATGTTTCCAATTTAGGTCATAAAGGAGCAAAGAAAGCAGATGGAAAAACACCGCATGGGATTGGTCGACATGTAGGAATGCATAACGAATACGAAGGCCATTATAGGAATGGATTATACCATGGAAAAGGAATTTTGACTGACCAAGATGGGTCAGTTTATCAGGGATTATTTAAGAATAATGAGCCTAATGGTCAGGGTGTTTTCAGGTACCCCAAGAGAAAAAATTTTCCTGGATACACATATGAAGGACAATTCAGAAATGGAAAATTCCATGGATTAGGAACAATAACCTATACGAATGGCAAAAAATATGTCGGAAAATTTAAAGATGATGATTTTAACGGAAGAGGAAAATGTACATATCAGAATGGGGAAAAAGAGAAGGGCGTATTTGTAAATAATGAGCTTACAAAAGGCATTAAAATTCTCGAAAATGGGGATCGAGAGAAAGGAATATTTGAAGATGAAGAATTTGTTAAGGGCTTGAGAATTTTTAAAAATGGCGATAAAGAAAAAGGTGAGTTTAAAAAGGGTGAGCTATTTGAAGGTATAAGATATAGAAGAGGCAGGAAATACAGCGTAGTGAATGGTGAAGTAATGAAGATCCCACCCGCAAAGAGTTTAAAAGAAAAAATCACTAGGTTTATAAAGAAGTTTAATCTTTTCAAATAATCAATTGTCTTCCTGTTCTCTATCAAAATGAATAACTTTCATATTGATATTGCAAAGGTTAACAAATTGTCCAAAAAATAAATAGTTAAACAGCCATTCCCGCTGGAAACAGATGCATATTTTTTTAATCAACAAAATAGTCGTTTGGAGATTTAAGGGATGAGAGTACCTCTCACCGAATGACAATTCAAAAAAAGTAAATAGGACACGCTAAAACAATCAGGTTAAGGGATACGGGGTAT
>NZ_JBFWIR010000099.1:0-6769 GCF_050255895.1 Parachlamydia sp. | reverse complement strand
CTATCGTTCTGGAACAGTATCTGAGCGGCCCGTTAAGTCTGATAAAGTCAAAGTAGAAAAACTTTTTCGAATGGTTCCGATTATTCATTATGAACAAAAGGTACTTGTGAAAAGAGGTAAAAAAGGGGAGATTATGTCAGATTTATATGAATTCCCTTACTTTGAAAAAAATCTTGAAAGTATTCATATTCAAGAGCTTAAGGTAATAATCTCGCATGAATTCAGGCTTAATGTCACACACATTTTTTCTATGGATGCCGTTACACATGGATTTACGCGCTTTCACGTGACACTATTTCCAGAATTTTTTCAAGCCTCAAGTTTAAGCCTTGTTGAAGGGTATCAGTGGCTAGAAATGACAGAATTAGAAAAATTGGCTTTTTCTTCCGGGCATAGAAAGATTATGAATAAAATAAAATAATTTATTTGTGTTTGCGTCGGAATAAATTAAGGATATGCTTATCTTTTTCATCTCTGCCAGGCTCACTACGATCGATAAGCTTAATGTAATTATCAAATTGCTTAGTAATGGATTTAGGGCTTTTTTTGTGAATTTCAATCTGCCTATTTTTTAATTTATTAACGATTTCAATCGCTCTATTTTTGTCTAATGTTAATAAATTATCATGATTCTGGTTACAATATTTTGCAATTGTACTGGCTATTTTATCAGAAGGTATTTCTCTTCGAAAAAAATTGGCAATTTTTCTAAATCGACCAGGTGGTTTTGTTTCTAATTTTTTTTCTGCAAAATCAAATAGAGTATTTAATTTATCATGAAATATATTCACGGAACTCTCTTTTTTATTATAATCTGAGATATTCATAAAACCCCCTCTTTAATCTAAAATTAATTCTATCACATAAATTAATTTGAGATCAATTTAGTTCTTTTAATCCAGTAGTCTTCTCCGTAATTAATTGTTAATTCTGAATTAGAGAGAATAGGAAACAACGTTATAAAAACTAAGTGAAGGAGATGGCGATCCATGACCCAAAGTGGCTTTAAATTGGGTGTATCGCTGTGATTGACGAATCGAAGCAGGTTTCCTCCTTCGGAAGCATCGATCACCGTATAGTTCCATGAGAAATAACGGGTGGGGTAATGCACGCAATAAGCATTCGGATTGGGTTGGCGGCGCAATAGTCGGCGAACCATGCCTGTGTATTCACCAAGGATTGTATTTTCTTGTAGGGGGGCAGTTGTGTAAACCCCGTGGCCTATTAGAGGATCGATCCATTTAATCATTAAAGAAGGATGTACTTTCAGATCAAGATTGATTTTAAATGGGTTATGGATTAATTGAGCATTTTTTTTAAGTAGGTGACTTAAAAGCAAAGGAACATGTTTTAGGGTATCGCATAAATCTTGGTAGTTTTTAAATCTTAAACTGGAAAAATGAGAGATACGGAAGTGTTTTTCAAATTCGATAGAAGTTAGTTTTATAGAGTGGGTGCCATTTTTTGGGAAAATTTTGATTCTTTCTTGTTGGCCATTAGACAGTAAGCGAGCCCCTTCAGTAAATCCGAGTAATTGGCAAAGTTCTAGGGCAGTGAAACCATGGGGATCACGCGCATGCCGTTTTTCGGGATGGGAGACAAGCTGTTGTTCCAAGGTGTGGATGTCTTGTTGAATAACGGCTTGGCAAACGGGTGGAATGTGTAAGGGCACTTCATAAACTGGGGTTAAAGAAAAAGGGAGGCAACAGCCTCCCTACCATTTTAATCATCGCTCATAGTCGATTTTTATCTAGCGCCGGCTCTTTTAGTAGGAAGCTTTGCTGTTGGTCTTTTGAAAGACATTGGGCGGGCTTTAGCTGTTGTTTTTTTAGCTTTTGATGCTGGTTTTGCATGTGCTTTTGTCGCTTTTGCTTTAGGAGCTTTTGCAGCAGCATGTTTAGGCGCAGCATGTTTAGCAGCCGCTTTTGGCTTTGCAGCTTTAGCAGCGGGTTTCTTTGCGCGGCCTTTTGTGCCTTTTTCAGACTGAATCGATTCTTTACGATACAATTTTGCAATTTTCTCAAGTTTTACTGTTCCAGTACGAACACGTTGAGAAGCAGCTTTGTTGCCACCATCAGCTTTTTCAAGATCTTCAGCGATTTGTACAAGCAGATGCTTCATATTTTTTGTTGTCTCTTTCAACGCCATGCGGATTCTCCTCCTTAAATTTAGAGTTCATGACAATTAACTGAATATTTACTTTTGGATATATTGTGCAACATTTTTTTTACAAAGGTAAAAATTTTGAAGCAAAAAAAACCTGAAAAGGGGTTACTCTTTTATTCTTATTCTTCCAAAAAAAGAATTTAAGAATATGTTTAAAGCCATTTCTTGTCATAGTCAAAAGGCTAAGAAACATCTTGGAAAAGAATAGTTGCTCATCCGACGCTACTTAAAAAATAGACGGTTCACCGAAAGGTGATGATCCAGAAATCTTACGAGGTTATTGCTTGAGGCAAAAACGATCCTTAAGAAGGCTACCTAGAACCCTTTTCTCCTTCAAATTAGCGAATTCGAAGATTAAAATCCAATTTTCTTATACATTTTTATCAATGATTGCTAAGAGAGGAATCTTTATTCAGAATTGGGCATCGTGTATTCTTGGAAGAAATTTTGGAATTCGCGTTATGTTTTTTATTCATGTATTGTGTTCATTTCTTATTGTGAAGCTATTTTTACCGGCTTTTATGGCAGGCGAAAATCATGTCGTTTTGCAAACGGATCAAGAATTACATGCCATCTTGGCTTTGCAATCGAAAGGGGATGAAGACAAAAAACAATTGGCTGATGAATATTTTGACGCGACACTTTTTAAGCAGGCCATTCCTTTTTATCGAGCGGCTTGGGATAGAGAAGGAGATCAATACGCGGAATCTCTCCCAAGTGGAGAAGAGAACGTCCTTCAAAAGCTTGTCTTTTGTTATTACATGGAAGGGAAGTTCTCTGAAATCATCAAGCTTTTGGAAAATCAATCCGTTCAGGACCCCTTTCTTACTTATATGCTTGGCAGTTCTTATCGGCATTCTGATGACTATGAAAATGCGAAGACTTGGCTGCAAAAGTTTTTGGATTTTCAGCCGAAGGGACAAGGGCCATCAGCAGAGGATGCACGATTTGATTTAGGACTTACTTATTTCTTGGAAGGGAATTATGCGGGTGCCGAGTCCCATTTTTTAACTTTACTTACGGCAAAAAATGCCGCTCTAAAAAATGCTTCTCGTTTAAATTTAGCTAGAATAGCTTTAGCTAAACAGGATTATCCGCGTGTAGAAGCTCTGCTCAGCTATTTTGATGCAGATCTTGAAGTGGAGCGTGCTTTGCAATTGGAAGCCTCCTACTTACGTGGAAAGCTTGCTTTCTCTCTTAAAGATTATTTTCAAGCTGCTCGCCATTTTGAAAGCGCTCTTCCAGCTAAAAAAAGGCATTTAATGAATTGGTATCAAGATACGTTATACCATTTAGGGTGGTGCTATTTAAAGATTGGAAACGAATCCGCCCAAAATCTCATTTTTTGCCAGCAATCTTTGGAAAAAGCAGAAATCCTCTTTCAGCAATTGTCCGAGGTTTGCAAAGAAGAGCAGGTTTATCTATCCATTGGGCTTTGCCATTTGATTAAAGCTTCCCTTTTAAAAGACGCTACGGCCTATCAGCGAGCGGAGGAGGTTTTATCTCGAAAAGAGTTATTCTCCCCTCTAGAGGGACAAATTCGGGCCTTGCGGTTGAGAGCGGAAATGGCTCCGACGTTTCGATTGCGAGAAAAATTTTATCGAGAATTAACTAGTGATGCTTATCAGGAAAATCCTTTTTTTGCTAAAGGGTGGTATTTAAGAGCGGAGAATTCTTTAGAGCAGGCTGCTGTGCTTGCAAAGGAAGGACATTCGGCTGAGGCAAATGGCTTGTTTCAACAAGCTGCTTCTGAATTTGCGCAAGCTTTTGAGTTATTAAAGGCTCTCGATAAAAGGCAGGCGGCCGACGCCATTCGCAATCATTTACAAGCTTGCTATTTCCAAAATCAAAAAGAGATCCGGCTGGGCGCTCTCGATACGTTAGACAAATTGATTCACCACCATCGTGATATCTTAGAGGCTTTTGATCATCCTGATGAAGTTTTTTACCTAAAAGCTCTGATTGCTATGCAAATTGCATTGTTAGATGGTGATACTGCATATAAAGATTTGGCTATACGTACTTTACTGTCTCAGTTTAGGGGTTTCCCTCATGGAACCTATGCAGACAAGGCACATTATTTGTTGGCATGGATTTACTACGAAGATCAAGACCTTCAAAGAGCCAAAGATGAATTTCTTTTATTAGCTCAAGCATGCGATCGGTCTTCCTTAGCAGGAAGTGCTCTTTTTTTTGCGGCTGCTTGCTCTGACCAATTAGGAGAAGATAGTCAGATAGGAAAAAAATATCGGCTGCAAGTTTTGGATAAATATCCAAATTCTTCTCATGCTGCAGAAGCCTATTTTACTTTGTATACCTATAGAGAATATTTGCAAGGCGATAAATTAGCGGTCAAACATCTCCAAGGATTCTGTGAAAAATATCCGACTTCACCACTCTTATTAAACGCCTATTTTCTCATTGGATTAGATCATAAAAGAGATCGTAAAACAGATGATGGAAAATGGATTAGAAAAAAAAATCTCAAAAGCGCAATTGATGCTTTTCAGGAAATCGAAACCCATTTTAACGAATTTCAAGAGCAAAAAAAATTTTCTATTGAAGAATTTAAGCACTATCTTTTGCTATACTACAAAGCTAAACTAGAAAAAGCTTTTGCTAACTTGCGCATAGCGGAATCCTCGCAAGGAGCAAAAAAAACCATTTATATTGAATATGCGGCAAATGTTTTTAAAGAGTTGATCCAGGAAATCGAAGAAAAACAACATTTAAGTATTTTGGCTCCAGGTGATCCATTTCCTTTGTTACAAGAAGAAGCTTACTTAGGCTTGGCGCAGGCTTACATAAAGGGGGAGCAAGACTTCTTAGCTAATCAGCAGTTGACGCGCATGTTAGAAAAGTATCGAGCAACCAAAATCACGCGAGGTTACTTTTTATCTCGCGTATGGTATGAAAAAGGGTGTTTAGCTCAAAAACATGCCCAAACTAAAGAAGCCCTTTCTTACTTTAAATTGGCAGAAGATGCCGGGAAAGGAAAAGTACTAAGCTCAGAACAAAAGCTTTCCTTATGGATTGAGCAAAGCATGTGCTATCGACAACTCAATCAACTGGATGATGCGATGCTGTTGCTATCCAAAGTCATTAACTCAGACGTCGCCTCTGGTTTACGCTTGAAAGCTATGTTTTTGCGATCTGAAATGTACGAATTACAGGGACGCCAAGAATTAGCTAAAAAACAGCTCGAAACGATAGTCAAAAAAGGTGGCGATTGGTCTTCAAAAGCAAAAGAGAAATTGGAAAAAGAATATGGATTGGACTAATGAACTTCTAGCCTCCTCCTTTTATGGAGGATCGGGTTGGAATCTTATTTTTATTGTGATTGCATGCTGCTCTTTAGTTGGAGTCACGATTTTTATCGAAAGGCTTATCCATCTCCATCGGTCGGAGATTGATACAAATCAATTTATCATCCATTTACGCAAGATTATTCAAGATGGGAATATTGTAGAAGCGATCCAGTATTGTGAAGATACAGGGGGGACTATTGCAAATATTACTAAGGCGGGATTGGCAAAACATAATCGTGATAAAGATCAAATTGAAAATGCGATGGAAATTTCTGGGCTAATTGAAATTGCACATCTAGAAAAAAATGCAAAAATCCTTTCGATCATTGCACATATTGCACCTCTTATCGGACTTTTGGGAACTGTTTTAGGATTTATTCAGGCTTTTTCCGAAATGAGAATGAGCGGGCTTGTCGATATTTCCGCCACTCGAATTGGTGAAGCTATGGAATATGCTCTCGTGACTACCGCGGCAGGTCTTGTTGTCGCGATTCCCTGTGTTTTAGCTTATAACTATATTGTTAGCCGTGTGGAAGGGTTCGTTCTAGAAATTCAGACGACCTCTGCTGAAATTGTGAGTTTACTCATGGATCAAAAAGAGAATCCTTATTATTAAGTGTTGATTTTCAATGATTTTTAAAACAAATCTTAAGCATTCTCATAATTTAATTGATCTGACGCCATTGGTGGATGTTGTCTTTTTGATGCTGATTTTTTTTATCATTACTTCAGACATCCTTCCATTGAAATCCTTAAATATCCAAAATCCTGTTTTAGAAAAAGATTCCATCCCTTTAACAACGCAACTCCTGGTTGTTTTGGATGCTCAAAACGTGCTTTATGTGGGATCGAAAAAAATGATCATTGATTTGTCATCTTTAAAAACGACGCTTCAGGAAGAACTAAGGCTCATGCAGGCTCAGCATCCTCAACATATTCCCACAATTGTTTTAAGTGTAGATAGGCGAGTTGATTATGGATCTTTTCTTAAAATGTTTTCCATTGCTCAGGAATGTTGTCCACAAATTCGCTTGGTCTATAAACCCAATGATTCCGATCCAACAGAATACTTGTAAGCTTCATGTTAAAATTAGAAAAAATTGGTGCAGACAAACATATTCATGTCTCGTTGCGTGAGAAGGATGCTTTTTGGAGTCCCGCTTTTAGGAAGGCGTTTTGCATTGCTTTTCTTTTTCATATGCTGGCTTTTGGTTTATTTCGTGTACAACCCTTTAAAATTAAAGGGAGTCAACTAAATTTCCCTCCTGCCGTTGTAAATGTAGATTTTGAAGTCG
>NZ_JBFWIR010000098.1:0-6826 GCF_050255895.1 Parachlamydia sp. | reverse complement strand
ATCCTTTCTGGTCGCTTTCGTGCTTATACACTAGTGGGATTAGCCCTTATCCAAGCTGTTATTCAATTGCGCTACTTTTTGCATCTTGGGCAAGATACGAAACCACGTTGGGAAACCATCATTTTCTACTTTATGTTTTTAGTCTTACTAATTATCGCTCTGGGATCCTTGTGGATCATGTACGATTTAAATGATCGCGTTATGTCAGATATAGCAATGGGAATGAGTCATGATTAATTACTATTTATTAACTAAGCCAAAAATTGTCTTAGGGAACCTTGTCACACTTGCTGCTGGTTTTTTGCTAGCATCAAAAGGAACAATCGACTTCTTGCTCTTCTTTGAAACTCTTTTTGGACTTTCTCTCATTATGGCATCCGCATGTGTGTTTAATAATTACATCGATCGCCAAATGGATAAAAAAATGGAACGAACAAAGAACCGAGCCCTTGTAACGGGCCTTATTTCCCCCCGCAATGCCCTCCTTTTTGCAACCCTACTCGAAATTCTGGGGACAGCCATCCTCTATTTCTTTACGAATCTCTTAACGGTGTATGTGGCTGCATTCGGATTCTTTGTATATGTCATTCTCTATAGCCTTTGGAAACGCCACACTATTTATGGAACAGCCATTGGAAGTGTCGCTGGAGCGATACCGCCTGTGGTTGGATATTGTGCCGTTAGCAACCATTTCGATATGGGAGCAACCATTCTTTTCACTTTGTTGGTGTTATGGCAAATGCCCCATTTTTTTGCGATCGCCCTCTATCACTTTGATGATTATTCCGCAGCAGGGATTCCTGTTCTCCCCATTGTAAAAGGAATTTCTAGAACAAAGATCCATATGATCATCTATGTCATTAGTTTTGTATTGGCAGCTGTGATGCTTACCTTTTTCAACTATACAGGGTACATCTATCTAGCAGTGACCACATTAGTAGGTCTTGCTTGGATTTGGCTTAGTATGCAAGGTTTTAAAAACCAAAATGATCAGTTATGGGGGAAAAAGATGTACCAACTTTCCTTGCTCATGATTATCTCACTATGTCTTGTGATCCCTTTTGATATTGTCTCTTAGGCAAACTATCTACGTGGTCGCAAAAAGTTCGGTTGCCAATCATTTATTGAACAAAGGGGCAAAGATTCGTGTAATCGCTAAATGCGGTTAGAAACATTCATCCATGAAGAATTTGCCCCTTTATAGCTTTCAAAACCACATGAAATGTAATATGTCTGATTTTTCCATTTCAAAAGCAACATTTGAGGAGATGAAATTTATCATCTCTCAAGCAAAAGCCGAAAATTGGAATCCGGGTTTATACGACGCGACACCTTTTTATCAAACTGATTCAGATGGTTTTTTTATTGGCACGATTGAAGGAGATATCATAGGTTGCCATATCCAATTGCCACACATTTGGTTGATCTCCATCAGATGCCCTTTGAAAAGATTTTGGAATATGATGCATGTATATGGGGTATAAAAAGAAAAAAATTTCTTCAAGAATGGATCCAGATGCCAAATGCTACCTCTTTGACAAAGATGCATCAAAATCAAGTGAAAGGATATGGAGTTATTCGCCAATGTTATAATGGTTATAAAATCGGCCCTTTATTTGCTGACAATTTAGAAATTGCCTTGGAAATTTATTATGGGCTTTGCCGTTTTGCTGACAACGCCCCCGTTTTTCTGGATGTCCCTGAAATCAATCTCGAAGCTCTTAAATTGGCAGAAAAAGTCCATCTGCATCCGGTTTTTGAAACAGCAAGGATGTACAACAAACACCCCCCCAAACAGCTGATTGAAAAAACATTTGGGGTCACAACCTTTGAACTCGGCTAATTATTTATACTCTTCCGTATCGGGAAAACTAAAGGCATCTCTCAGAGCTTGCATGGTCACTTGTCGACCCACAACCGCTATCGAATCCGTTAAAGGCACTCCTTTTGGGCATACACGTACGCAGTTTTGAGCATTTCCACAATCCGAACCCCCCCCTTCTTCCATCAAAGGTCGTAACCGCTTTTGCCGTTGATATTTTCCGACAGGATTCGCATTAAACAAACGCACTTGCGCCATGATTTGAGGTCCGACGAATTTTGAATTTTCATTCACCTGAGGACAAGCTTCCACGCAACATCCACATGTCATACATGTCGACAAGGAATACATCACTTCTTGTTTGCGTGGATCAATCTTTGGTCCAGGTCCATGGTTGTAGGTGTTATCCACATCCACCCAAGCATGTACCTTCTTCAGATTATCGAACATCACCCCACGATCTACAATCAAGTCCCTTACCAAAGGGAATTTAGAGAAGGGAGATAAAGTAATCGTCCGATTGCCCGTTTCATCAATAATGGTTTGAATTAATGCCGTACATGCTTGTCTTGGATATCCATTAATTAGCATAGAGCAAGAGCCACAAACTTCTTCCAGACATCCCTGCTCCCAGACAACTGGTTCAACGGTTTTTCCCTCACGATTCACGGGATTGCACTGAATTTCCATGAGTGCAGAAATTACGTTGGCACTAGGTACCAATTTTAACTCAAATTCTTCCCAATACTGCTTACCTGGATGGCCTCGATAGACTTTCAGAATATAAGTGTTTTCCATACAACCTCAATTTAAATAGGAAGCTTGATGTCACTGGGAACATTTTTCAAAGTAGGCTTAACTTTTTTCGCTTGTGTGTAATCACGTGGAATGGGATCTAAGTAGCGTGTGTCGACCGATTCATAGGAAATAACGGGTTCATCCTGATTCGAATCAAAAGTAGCAATGGTCGTTTTAAGCCAATGTTCATCGTCTCGATAAGGAAATTCGGGTTTGAAATGTGAACCCCGAAATTCATCACGCAGCAAGGCCCCTTTAGTGATGACCAATGAAAGATCGAGCATAGCTTCAAATTGGTTGGCAAAAGCGTACGTTTGATTTGCAAATTGCGTTTTATCGCCAAGCGTAATTCTTTGATACCGATCCTGCAATTCTTTAATCTTATCCATGGTGCGTTTAAGATCAGTATTATTTCTTTTGACGGTTACATTATCCACCATCCACTTAGACAATTCTAAATGTAAAAGGTGCACGTTTTCTGGTCCATTTCTAGATAAGAGGTCCTCTTTACGTTCTTTTTCGATTTGAAGAGTGCTTTCAAATATCTGAGAAGGCATATTTTCCCAGTTAGAGTTCAACGAATTCAGATAATTAGGAACTTCTACACCAGTTACCAATCCTCCAAATATGCATGAAAGCAAGGAATTTGCCCCTAAGCGATTTGCTCCATGATACTGATAATCCGATTCTCCTACGTTAAAACAACCTGGTATATTAGTCATTTGTCTGAAGCGAGAATGACGATCGGGATCGTCTACAGCAGGCCAATCAACCCAGCCACCTCCCATTGAATAATGGACAGCAGGGAAAATGCGCATGGGGACTTTACGAGGATCTTCACCGGTGAATTTTTTATAAATCTCTAAAATAGCTTCTAACTTATGCTTACGCTCTTCCGAAAGATGTGACACATCCAGGTAGACCTGCATTTCACCGTTAATACCCAATCCCATCTCACAAACACGTAAAACTTCACGTGCCCCAATGTCTCTGGGAACAAGGTTTCCGAACGCAGGATACATTTCTTCTAGGAAATACCAAGGCTCGCCCGTTTTTCCACATGGAATCGTACGCCCATCAGGAGCCACAATCGACTTTGAAGCATCTCCATAGACCCAAATTCGCCCGCCTTCTCCTCGCGCAGATTCTGACATTAGGCGCAGCTTATCTTCGCCAGGTATCGCAGTCGGATGGATTTGAATAAACTCTCCATTCGCATACTTCATTCCTTGCCGATATAGCCTGCCGTTCGCGGCTCCTGTACAAAAAGTCGAATTTGTCGATTTTTTAAAGATTAAGCCAGGCCCCCCCGTGGCAATCACCACAGCATCAGCTTTCAACACTTCCAACTTGAGGTTAAATAAATTCATCAACACAATACCACGTGTCACCCCAGCTTCGTCTAGAACAAGGCGCATAAATTCATGGTTTTCGAATTTTTCAACCAATCCTTTGACTTCATATCGACGCACCTGCTCATCTAAGGCGTATAGTAATTGCTGTCCTGTAGAAGCCCCACAAAAAGCCGTACGATTATAGAGCGTACCACCAAACCTTCTGAAATCGAGATTCCCCTCAGGAGTACGGTTAAATGTACAACCTAAACGGTCCATTAAATAAATAATCTGAGGCGCGCACAAACACATCTCTAAAACAGGGGGTTGATTAGCTAAGAAGTCTCCCCCTTTGATCGTATCGTAGGCATGAATGAGCGGGGAATCATCTTCACCCACCGAATTAATCGCCGCGTTAATGCCCCCTTGAGCACAAACAGAATGTGATCTTTTGACTTTGGTGACAGAAATAATTTTGACATGACACCCATTTTCAGCAAGCTTCATAGCAGCCGATAATCCGGCTAACCCACCACCTACAACAATGACATTCTTTTGAGATTTTTTATGCGACATAAACCGATACCATTTAACTCTTCAAATTGATCCAATACGTTCCCCAAATTGCCGCCATTCCAAGAAATGCAACAATCACCATCAACGCCGTAGCCAAGTGCCTCATATATTTTTGTGAAAGAGCCGTCAGGGTAACCCCCCAGGAAATCATAAAAGTCCAGAGGCCATTAAATCCATGATAGCAGGCAGCTAAAACAAAAATGGTGTAGAGAACAATCATCACAGGCATTTTAAATGTTTCACGCACCATGAGCAGTTCAGCCACTCCAAAATTGTCAGTTACCGCAATCACCTCATTGTCTTTCAATGATCTTTCTTGCAAGACTTTTAACCATTTAAGCTCTTCCTGCTTTTGTTGTTCAAAAATCAACATTTGGGGGCTTTCGTCTTTTTTTGCAGCGTCTTTCTCGAAAATCTGTGGAATTGAACTCGCAATTCCACTCCAAGTTTCACCCAAAGGTCGATTAGGAGCGCGACTCATCGTCACCTTTTCTTCCATTTTGATTTGCTCTTCGTTGTACAGCTTGACACCCAGTCTCGCAGCCAGCGTATAGAGTCCTTTATCGGCATTTAGGCGCACCATATATTGTTTTTGTGTTCCTACATGCGTGGAAAGAGGATATTCGATAAAGCGCATGTGAATAATATGGGCGAGAAGGCCAAAAAGTAAGATCCAAGAAGTAATCCGTTGCCATGAATAAGCATGATTCCGAGAATATTGCGATAGCGCGGGTTTAGATCCATCTGTTTTGAATGAATTCATGGCGCTTGTTTGCAAATATTTAATGCCCCACACCAAATGAACAAAAATAGGGACGCCTAGAAGAAATATTTCAATCAAAGGCAGATAAGGAAAATTTTTGATCGCATTTACGGCATGAACAAAGCCATAACCATCGTCTCCAATAAAAAGAGCGGCTTGTGAATTAACCAGCAAATGTTCGATTAAAAAAAGTGAAAGCCATCCGCCAGTAAGAGAGTGTAATCTTCTCCAAATAAATGCTTGGGGAGGTGCTTGAGCTATCCATGTCATGGCGATTTAGATCCTCTTCGAAGTCGTGAAGATTATTTCTATAAAAGCATATTTATTCTTCTCAAGAAGATTTTTGTCAATGGATTCTAAAAAAATCTTAGAGAGTCATCAATGAAACCGCATCTTCATACTTCAACAGCTCAAATACATAAAAAATATAGGAAAGATAATTCCACATTATGCATAAAATAATGTGGAATATTTGAATTTAGATTAACTTTCTTCAGGGAAAAAAAATGAAAAAATAGCTTTCATCCTTTCTGGTTTTTTTTCGATACTTTTATTAATTGTATTTTTTGAAATTTTAACCGATTGATCTGCTGAAGCGTCAAGTCCTGTGTGAACACTTTTCTTAGCAGATTTAAAAGATTGTTCATAGGATGTATCGTAACTCGATCCAACACAAGGACTTATGTATTTTGGTGTTTTCTTAAGAAGATATTTTTTGACAACTGGTCGAATGCAAGGAGACGCTCTTGTCATACATTCCTCGGCTGCATTATGTAATACAGGCTTTACAGATTCTGCTACTATATGATCGATTTTTTCATTTGCTTTTTCTTGCATTTTTTTCTTGGACTCTTCATCGAAAAAAATTGAAGCCGGTGGCCCCTCTGAAATACGTGACGTCATATTATTTGTACCTCCAAAAAGTTATAGACAAAAAAATATTATCGCCACGATATAGCTCACATGAAAATAAATCAACTTAAAAAAATAATCATTTTTATTCAAGATGGAATACTATCTCTAATGAGTATGAAAGAATTTAATTTTGTAATGTGTTATTGCATAAAATTATTTTTGCATCTTTTTCTGACAAACTTATACAAGAAACTATAGATTGATCTTCAAGTAGTTAAATAGGATCGATAAGCAATTCAAAGTATCGCCAAGAAGATAGTTCATTGAACAAACATTTGCATGGCTTGGTAGATAATAGAAGGTTGAGTAATATCGGACTACTACAGGAGCTTTCATTTACTTGGCGATGTCAAATTAATGTTATAATGCCGAATTTAGGTTTGTCAGCAAGCTCTTAGAGGGTTTTTTAAAAATTTAACTTTTTGTATATTAATCCTTTTTGCTATCGACATAGAGGAAAAAATATGGAACGAAAACGATAGCCTGGTGAATTAAGGGATGAAGAATGGGAATTGATAAATCCAATAGTTGAGAAAAAGCGATCTCTCAAAGTAAGAAAACCTAAATACGGAAAGCGCAGGATGCTTGATGCTATTTTTTATTTACTTCGCTCGGGAT
>NZ_JBFWIR010000097.1:0-6975 GCF_050255895.1 Parachlamydia sp. | reverse complement strand
AAACAACAATTGTCACATGAAAAAAAACAGCTATTTTTAAACGTTTAGTCAAATTAACCATATTGCCAGGTATCACACTGGACAGGAATGCGACAGACCGCCTTGGTGGTACTGCTCTACATGTATTTTGTAAAAATACTTTTGATTTTGATACAGGAGAAAAATTAGTCACACAAAAAAATACTCACATGAAAAGTCATGAGGGAAAAACACCAAAATGATTGTCATAGAAAATAAATCCGATTTTTATTTCGAATTTTTTACTTCTTGAATGTAAACAATCCCCTCACCCCATGTAAAAGGTACAGAAAGAGTCCTATGAAGATTAAAACCAGAAGAGTAATCGCTTAATGGATAGCTTACTGTCATAATTTTTGTACCTGATGGCAATTGCTTGAATTTTTTTATGAGTTTTTTAATTAAAGAATCCTCCAAGCAAGTGCCATAGAGATAAAAAACTGTTCCACCAGAAAAATCGGATTTTGACATGTCCTCACAACGAAAGTCGATAGCTTCAAGATCACATCGCTTTCTTACCTTCTCAGCTTTTTGAATAAAGGAGGGAACAAAATCAATCCCGACCACGCGGCATTGATAAAAGCAATGCAGCCAAAAACACCCTCGTCCTCGCCCGCACCCAAGTTCATACACCACATCTTTTGGAGTTATTTGACAAGCCTCGGCGATTTTTGCCAGACTCGTTAAAGGGGTCTCTCCGTAAGCATGCACGTTCTTCTCGCCATGACGAATTAAAAATTTTTTGCTAATGGCAAAAGGATTTTGCCAAAGGTACTCTCTCAAGAGTAGAAGATCGCACTGACAGAATTGCCGGTTCTTGTAAAAGCGCCTAACAATGGCACAAAATTCTTTGAAATTGCGGTATTTAACTTTAAAATTTAACTTCAGAAGTTGCCAATAGGTATCTGAATCTTCATCCATGCCAGTCTCTCTCTAGACTTAAAATAAAGACTCATTTGTGGCATAATAAAAGTGAGAATACAAGATATTTGTGACTCTTGCAACGAGGAAAAACATCAAGGTTGATAACACATCGTTAAAAGCTGTCACAATAGGTCCAGAAGCCACAGCCGGATCAACACCGACGCGCACAAAGAAGAAGGGAGATAATGTCCCCAATACCGTTGCAGTCAAGCATGCTCCCAAAACTCCAAAGCTGACGGTCATACAAAGCATAAAGGGATCTGTTCCGAGATCATGAAATCCAAAATGATGCAGCATATAAACAACAGTTCCGCAAAGCAAACCGAAGATGGATCCAATCAGAAGCCCAATTCCAATCTCATTGCTAATTGCTTCACCACGTGTCCCGGGCGACAATTCCCCTGTCGACATCCCTCGAACCAAAATTGTACTACACTGAATCCCCACATTTCCAGACATTCCCGTAATAAGAGGCACAAAAAACGGCACGAATGCAAACCAAATCCGATCATTAAAATGGGACATTGCTGTAGCTGTTACTAATCCTGCGCAAAGCGTCACTAACAACCAAGGTGCACGCCACATAAAGCGTTTGAAAACGGGTTCATGCTCGCTCACACTTTCGGCGGTTCCCGCTATGCTAGCGATGGTTTCATCGGCAATATCTTCCATTGCTTCGACAACATTGTAATAAGTGATCACACCAACTAAGTGGTTATCCTGATTCACAACGGGCAATGCTGGGATCTTATATCTTTCTACAAGGTCAACAACCTCATCACGGGGTGTATCGACTGTCACTTTATGGAGAACAGGCCCCATGATTTGTCTAAGCTGAACTTCATCGGGATTAATAATCAAATTCCTGCCCGGAACAAAGCCCGCTAACTCGCCGGTATCATTCAAAACAAAAATGCTGCGTGAAAATTCAATTCCTGGATTATTCCGAATACAAACGGCGACCTCTCCAATTGTTGTATTCATATGAAAAGCAAAAAACTCATTGCTCATCAAACGTCCAGCACTATGACGATCGTGTTTTTGTAGTTCTCGTATCCGTGCGGCTTTTTTGGAATCCAGAAGATCCAAAATTCTACGAATACGGCGATCTGACATATCGTCTAATATCCAAACAGCCTCATCGGGAGGCATACCAGAGACTAATTGCAAAATTTCTTCATCATCAATTTCCCGAAAAATAATCGATCGCGTGCTACTGCCCGTATTAATCATAAAAATGATCTTGGCAGCTACATCTGGCAAATTTTCGTAAACAACCACGCGTGCATGGGGAGGGAGGCGACTTACTGCATAAGCTAAGTCAATAGGATCATGCTCGCTCGCAATTTTAGCGACATCGTGCAGGAGAACTTGAGCAGTTTCTTTATGAAAAGCTCTTTCCAATTTTTCATTCAATACGTCGTCTAAATGGCTGACTTTAGAATCGAGAAGATACCCCTGGGGATAATAAGGCGCACCTGTTTTATGCTCTTGGTCATGATTCTCTCTATTCATCTAAACCTCCATAAAACAATCAACTTATGCACCTTACTTAATCTGAACTAACGGCTCAACTTCTTGAGTGAAGAGAAGGGGTCAATTTGAAAAAGTTCAGATTTTTAAACTCTGGACAAGAGGAGCTTAGCCTTTTTCTTTTCTTTTTTCAAGAAAATTAATTGTTGAAAAAGTAATTTAGTTAATTCTTGATTTAAATGTTATATAAAGATATTCTAAACAATCCAAAGAAATTATTTTTAAGTTCCTATCCTCTTTCATGCGGCTTGATAAGATTTGAAGTTTTGAAAAAAATCAATTCACACGCTGAACAGGATAGATTCAAAAACATTCAACCCATAGAGATTCATGTTTTCACCAGAAAAAATTCGAAATATCGCAATTATTGCCCACATTGACCACGGAAAAACAACATTGTTGGACAGCCTGCTTCGGCAATCTAATATTTTCCGTGAAAATCAGCATGTCCCTGATCGTGTTATGGACAGTTATGATCAAGAAAAAGAACGTGGTATCACGATCTTTGCAAAACACACTTCCCTATATTTCTTGGATGACGAGACTAAAGAAGAATATAAAATCAACGTGATTGACACTCCTGGTCACGCGGACTTTTCTGGTGAAGTTGAGCGTATCCTCGGAATGGTTAACTCTGTGCTTTTACTTGTAGATGCGCAAGATGGTCCCATGCCACAGACACGCTTTGTGCTTTCAAAATCTCTTAAAATGGGACTTCGCCCCATCGTTGTCTTGAACAAAATTGACCGTCCACACGCAAATCCAGACGGTGTTCTAGACAAAACTTTTGATCTTTTTACAGAACTTGGTGCAACTGATGACCAACTCGATTTCCGTTATTGCTACGCTTCCGGTCTCTCAGGTTTTGCGATGCACCATCTCAGTGAAAAAAGCACAGACATGAAGCCTCTTTTTGAGCTGATTGTATCTGCAGTGCCAGCACCTCAGGGCAAATTAGACAATCCATTTTTAATGCATGCTGCGACCATTTCTTACGATGACTATGTGGGAAGACAAGCTTGTGGACGTATCCTAGATGGAACAATTCATAAAGGTGATTCCATTATTCACATTGATGAGCATGGTACAGAATCCCGTTGCACAGTTACACGTATTGAAGGCTATTTAGGCCTAGAAAAGGTTGAAATGAATGAAGCTGGTGTAGGCGACATCGTATGTATTTCAGGTATCCCTGAAATCACTATTGGCGATACATTATGCGATCCTAAAAAAATTGTGCGCCTTCCAAGAATTAAATTGGACGAGCCAACTGTTTCTGTTGACTTCACTGTTAACAATAGCCCGTTCGTTGGACAAGATGGAAAGCATGTCACCATGAATAAAATCCGTCAACGTCTAGAAAAAGAGAAAAAAGCAAACATCTCCTTGCGTATTACAGAATCGCAAGACGAACAAGATAAAATTACAGTTGCTGGACGTGGCGAACTTCATCTTTCCGTTCTAATTGAAGCGATGCGTCGTGAAGATTTTGAATTTAGCGTTTCAAAACCACAAGTTATTATTAAAGAAATCGATGGTGTCAAACACGAACCAATAGAAAGAGTCCATATCGAAGTACCCGAAGAATATTCTGGAACTGTGATTGAAGAACTTTCCAAACGTCGTGGTGAAATGCAACATTTACACACTAATGAGCATGGCATTACTTCGATTGAGTTTTTAATTCCTATGCGCGGTTTGATGGGCTATCGCAATGACTTTTTGACAGTGACACGTGGACTCGGCATTTTGACGTCTGTGTTTGAAGATTTTGCTCCATGGAAAGGTGCGATTCCAAGTAGACACCGTGGTGTTTTAATTTCTATTTGTCCTGGTAAAACAAACGGCTACGCTTGCTTTAACCTACAAGATCGGGGAGTTCTCTTTACAAGCCCAGGCGACGACGTTTACGAAGGGATGGTTGTCGGTGAAAATAGCCGTGAAAACGACCTCGTCGTTAACGTGATCAAAGGAAAGCAGCTAACAAACGTGCGAGCTTCTGGCAGCGATGAAAACATCATTCTGACACCTGCACGCCGCTTTACTCTTGAGCAAGCCATCGACTATATCCAAGATGACGAACTCATCGAAGTTACACCTCATTTTATTCGCATGCGTAAACGTTTGCTAACAGAAAACGAACGCAAAAGAAAAGGTAAATAAGCCACAAAAGCTCCCGGCTTCACTAAAGCTGGGAGTTTTTTTTAAATTCATCTAATCTATCTTTTACCTCTGTCAAGCAAATCCTTTTTTCATAATCCAGATTAGTCATTGCCGCAATGATCTCGATTAACTCTTCAGGCAGAGATTCTAACACTTTACGATTAAATTCGGGACCATCAAGAGTAGGCAACGGAGGAATTTTCCTTTCTGGAAAGTAATCTGCTCGCAAGACATATTGTTTGGGGTCGTAAGGAATTTGCCCATGAGAGAAAAACTCATATAATAAACAACCCAACGCATACACGTCCATTTTATGAGCAACTTGGTTAAAAAAGCCTTGATTCCCCTCTTGTCTAGCAGAAAAAATCGCATTTAAATCTCCTTCAGGAAGGTACTGTGGAGCCGCTATTGATTCCAAATGAAAACCTCTTTTCTCATCCAAAACGGATGCACCTCCAAAATCCGCCAAAAAGAGTTGAACCATGCCTTCTTTATCGACTTCATAAAAAACATTTTCTAATTTGATATCTCCATGATGTAACAGTTTCGTGCGATAAATACGTTCAAAATTGCAAACCAACTGATAAATGGCATTAAATTTCTTGCCAAACGTTGTGAAAATATCATGCTTTATAGGCTTTAATTTTTTATTTAATCCTGCTGCTTGTAAAAGGTTTCCTTCATACTTATGACATAAAAATGCGTAGCGTGATTTTTGCTCAGCCTCTATTTTCATTCTAAATAGCATTTGAGGTGCTTTTTGCAAACCATGCTCTCTTCCATATCCATGAAAATGTTTGAGCGTATAATATTCATTTTCCAAAATATAATCTGGCATGCCACATGCTATTTTAATCACTTTTAATCGACCTGATAAAAAACTTTTGATTGTGTAAATTGTCCCTGCTGCTCCTTTGTTATAAAAAGTTAAGCTCGCAAGATCTAAAAGAAGGAGTTTTTTTTCGTCAGAAAAGCCACAGGCAATTTTCCAGTCATTTATTTCAATAGTCTGTAGTTTTTGGATATCTTTTGAACCCTGCTTTAAAAAACCCTTTTTTACTAACAATCGAACGATCTTCATGAGGACTGCAGGAGATAAAATCTGCTTTTCCAGCCCTTGCATTTTTTTCAAAATTCTCTCGTAGTAATCAATGACAACATCCATGTTGAGTACTTTTTTATCCATATATGCATTTAAGTTTCCTTTTCCCGCATATTTTTTTATTCTAGATAGCGAGAGATGTAAACGGCGGCTAAGATCTGTAGCATCAACGTTAATAAGCTCATTCTCCTCATCGTCGCATAACACTTGCACAGTATTTTCTGATGCCTCTGATAAGACTTTTAAAGAAAAACGAGGATCATTTTGCCATTTATCAAAAACAAGTCTCTTTTCTTCCTGAGTGGTACCAGGAACGATTTCCCCTTTTTTATTGTAGGTTAGACGACAGATCAAAATATTTTTTATAACGCCAGGTATAATGGCTGGTAAAGGTTTGTTTATTTCTACAGGATTTTCTTTAGGCTTTGTTTGCAGTTGCTGTTCTTCTGACTGCTTTTTAATAATTGCATTCGCATGTTCTTGGACAGTGTATACCAATGCTTCATTACCCTTTAGATCTGGATTTAGAGGAATCTGAACACTTTCCATCCACTTAATCAAACTTTTTCTTCGAATATGAACCGTTTTAAGGCGACCATCCACGATAGCCAAAAATGTCACGCTACGAAAAAAAAGCCGGTCAATCAACCGTGCTTTTTTAATTCCTTTGCTTGTTAACCAAGGTTCCAAGTTCAATCGATGTTGGTAATACTTTCCTGTCAAAAAAGGAAAGGTCGAGCCATTTTTTTGGTAGATAAAAGCATGAATGTTAGAAATAAGCTTAAGCTTGGGCATTTTTTCAAGCTTTAATCCCTGAAATTTGCTCCAATGTTTTAATTCTGAAAAATCTAGACGATATGTTTTAATTCCACAGGGTGTTTTTATATTAACCTTTACACATTGATAAAAAAGAGATGTAAAGCGCCCACGGACTTTAATGCCACTCGATGGATAAGAATCAAAGTAAAATGCACCATTCTTACAAGTGCCAGATATTAGGTTCATACGAACTCCTTAGGATGATTCAATCTGTCATCCAACACTAACACTTCAGATGAATTACTTCTATAAGCATAATCACAATAGGACTGTCAGTCTATTTGCAAGATTTTTGACAGTCCTTAAATAATTAGTATAATGTTAGCTTTTTACCCTTAGAATCCATATAAGCATCAAATATTTTGGCTGCTTCATAAATGTTGATCCGCTCATCCGGATTCAAGTTCACCATTTTT
>NZ_JBFWIR010000096.1:0-7024 GCF_050255895.1 Parachlamydia sp. | reverse complement strand
TTCTTCACTGTCAAAAAACTTGCATCGCTCACTGGCTTTGCTTTTCGTTTCACTCGTTAGCGTCTTGCTTATTTGCGAAAGAAACTAAGACAATACAAAAAGACACATTATTTCCGCAACCCCTTTTTCTCATTAAATGAATTTTTAGCTGTATTTACCCCGCCTATTCAATAAATGAATCCTCTTTTAATATTTTACGTAAAAGCTTCTTTCATCTATTTCTCAAATCGTTTATGGTGCTCAAAATCAGGGAAAATGTTATTTTTATTAATTTTTGTTATTTTTTCTCAAGGATGCGAAAAAATGCACATGTTCGATCGTCATTCATGTGCTCTTTTTTAACCTTTTTTGATCGTTTTTGAACTTTGGCACCTAGGTCTTAAAATCATTTGTCAAAATGGCTTCCATTTTGTAAGCCATTCCTTTAGATTTAAGAGCAGTATCTAATGTCGTAACAATTTTATTAGTTTTCTAAGCATGATATCTAAAGCATTGTACCGGTCCTCCTATTTGGCGCTTATATGGATATTTATCCTTTCATCTTGCGCATCGCATCATTATATCGAACCAGGAAATCCTCATCCTCCCTGCGTGATTTCTTTGCCTGAAAAAATCCGCGTTGCTCTTGTCTTAGGCAGTGGTGGCGTAAGAGGGATGGCGCATGTGGGAGTCATTGAAGAGTTGAAAGCAGCTGGAATACCTATTGATTTGATTGTTGGATGTAGCGCAGGAAGCATGGTGGGAGCGCTTTATGCAGATTCTCCCGACATCGAAAAAGTTAAAGAAGTTGTCTGGAATGTAAAGACTGACTCTTTACTAGACCTAGATCTTTGGCATTGCCGCTATGGATTATCACAAGGTCGCTCGATGAAAAGTACCCTTTCCAAGCATTTAGCCGCAAAAACTTTTGATGACTTAAAAATTCCTCTGATTATTGTCGCTTGCGATCTTTTTTCAGGAGAACTTGTCCCTATAGGATCAGGTGATTTAGTTAGAGCCGTGCAGGCCTCGTGTTCCATACCTTTGATGTTTGTGCCATGCCAACACAAAGGGCGCATTTTAATTGAT
This sequence comes from Parachlamydia sp., assembly GCF_050255895.1. Lineage (NCBI taxonomy): Bacteria > Pseudomonadati > Chlamydiota > Chlamydiia > Parachlamydiales > Parachlamydiaceae > Parachlamydia > Parachlamydia sp. The sequence goes on along the minus strand of NZ_JBFWIR010000096.1, from coordinate 5,956 downwards.
GGAGGAGTGGTCAATCCAGTTCCTGCAAAAGTAGCGAGAGATCTCGGCGCAGATTTAGTGATTGCAGTGGATCTTTGCGAACTTTTGCCACAAACAATCCCTTCAAATCTATTTCAAGTGGCAACTCGCAGCGCTGAGATCGCATTTATCTGGCAAAATGAAATTTGCACGCATCATGCCGATATCATTATTCGCCCTAAAACGTCTGGAATGGGAACGTTTAATGACAAAATGAAATTACAGATCTATGAAGCTGGCCGTAGGGCCACACGAGAACAAATTCCTTTGATAAAAGAACTATTGCGTGGAATCGATCTTTCTTCACGTAATGACCAAAAACGTGTCGTAACACTGCATTGCTATTTGCCGCAGATCTCCCTAGACTATTAAAATAAAGGATATATGCAACCATATCTATACCTCTTTCTCGCTATCATCACAGAAATTATTGCCACTAGTGCATTAAAGGTTTCTGATGGCTTCACGAAACCGCTCGCTTCCATTATTGTGCTTGTAGGCTATTTTTTTGCCTTTTGGCTGCTATCTTTAACGTTAAAAGTTTTGCCTGTGAGTATCGTCTATGCCATCTGGTCTGGACTTGGTATTTTAGGAATTTCTTGCATTGGAATTTGGTATTTCAAAGAAATGTTTGGTGTTTGGCATTTTATTGGAACCGCGTTGATTTTAGCCGGAGTCGTCATCTTAAGCATCGTCACACCGAACAACAACTCACCTCATTAAAAATTAGCTACTTAAATTGCGAATTCAAAAAATATATCTACATTATATTTTGCATGTTATAATAGAAAAAAAAGACTAAACACCCGCGATTTGTGGGCAGAGGGAGGCTTTTATGCATAAGATCCGCAATCTTGTCTTTTCAACTATGAGTGGCATCGCTTGTTTATTATTGCTAAGTGCAACCGCTATTGATGCAGAAGAAACGGATGGGACAATTGCCAAAGGACATGGGGGTCATGGTGGCGGCCATCACGGTGGCGGTCACCACGGAGGACATCATGGCGGTCACCACGGCGGCCATCACGGACATCATGGTGGGCATCATCATGGACACCATGGGCATCATGGCCAGCATGGATGGCACCATGGGCATCATGGGTGGCATAATTTCAATCATGACGGATACTGGTACGGCGGGGGCGCATGGGGAAATAATCCAGGCTACTACTCTGATCCCAATTTCTACTACAGTGAAACAGGCGTTCCGTCTGTTGATTATGAATATGAACCTTATGCCCCAGCTCTTCCCCCAAGCTACTTTCCTGGCAGCGGCTATCAACAAAATTACTATCAACAACGAAGCTATCAGATCCAAACCCCCTCGATACCTCAGAGCTCTAGTTCTTCGTCAAGTAGCTCATCCAGCAGTTCGAGCAACAACAACTCACATAGATAAGTATTTTTAGAAGATAAGGCAAGAAAAACACTTGCCTTATCTTGCAAGGTCTTATTATATAGAAAGCAAATATTTTATTGAGCTTTCCTATGTTTTATCCCGAATCCTACACCATCACTTGCCAGCTTTTTTATCGATTATTGGGATTTATTTATTTTTTTGCGTTTGGTGCTTTTCTGTTCCAAATTCGCGGACTTATCGGAGAAAATGGGATTTTGCCTTTAAAAGACCACCTGAATTTTCTTAGGAAATTTCCGCTTAGAAAACGTTTGCATTATGCACCCACCCTTTTTTGGTTTAACTCTAGCAACACAGCTTTGATGAGCCTCACAACTTTAGGCGTTCTATCTTCTATTCTTTTAATGTTAGGATGGTATCCCTCCATCCAATTAATTTTGCTTTATTTTTTGTACCTATCGATTGTAGGCGGTGGGCAGGACTTTCTGGCATTTGGATGGGAAGGCTTTTTGTTAGAAATCACGATTCATGCTTATTTCATGAGCTTAACAATCGTGCCCTGTTATTTGATTTGGGCAAGTGCTAACTGTCTTTTATTTCGGTTTCATTTTCAAGCTGGAGCTGTTAAATTGCTCAGCAAAGATCCTGCTTGGACAAATTTAACCGCCATTGCACATCACTATCAAAGTCAGCCTCTTCCTAATACAATCGCTTGGTACGCCCATAAACTCCCCATGTGGTTTCAAAAAGGCTCTGTTTTAGGAATGTTTTTTGCTGAAATGATCGCTCCTTTTGGGATTTTTTGGGGAGATTTCGCCAGGCTGACCACTTGCGCTATTCTTGTACTTCTCCAATACGGTATTTGGTTAACTGGTAACTTTTCATTTCTTAATCACCTGACCGCCGTCTTCTGCATTATCCTCATCAATAATGCTGTTTTATCAAATGTTTGGGAAATCCCTGTAGAAAGCGTTGAACCATCTTTGTACTTGGTTATTTTGGTAAACATTATCGGTGGAGCCTTACTTCTCTTGCAATTTTTGCGCCTTTGGAATGCTTTTTTTCCAGAAATTGTTCTGGAAAAATTTTTTCACCGCATTGCCCCCTTACATTTGGCCAATCGCTACGGAATTTTTGCTGTTATGACAACTCAGCGATACGAAATTGTGATTGAAGGAAGCCTAGATGGTGAACATTGGGAAGAATATCTTTTTCGGTATAAACCTTCGGAAATTTCGCGACGTCCTCGCCGCATTTCCCCCTACCAACCGCGCATTGATTGGCAGGCCTGGTTTTTGCCTTTTACAGAATATGAAGCAGAGCCTTGGTTTAAAAATTTCTTAGTTCACTTGTTAAAGGGAACACCAGATGTCTTAGCCCTTTTACGTAAAAATCCATTCCCATCCGCTCCTCCTCGTTACATTCGTTCAGTCATTTATGACTATACCTTTACGAGTTATGAAGAGAGGAAAAGAAATGGATCTTGGTGGAATCGTACATTGATCGGGGAATACAGTCCTGCAATGTACTTACGGGAAAAACACCTCTAAAATAGTTATGCAGGCTCTAAATGTAATACCACAGCTCTGTCAGAAGCCCTTTGTTTATGCCTAATGCCTTTTGGAATCACAGTCCCTTCCCCCTCTTTTAAAGAGAGCATACTAGATTCTGTTTCAAGCAACATCTCTCCCTTATATACCCAAAAAAGTTCGTCATCTTCATTGGATTGCCAAGGGAATTCACCTTTAATAGCCGTTGCTTTTAACACCCAATTGTTGAGATGAGCCACTTCAACGGGATGCCAAAACCTTTCTCCCAATTTTTTATCTACTTCATCCAGGTTATAACTTCGCATCAATGATCGAAAATCCATGCATGCCCCCTAGTCTGGCTCAAGTTCATTCTTTTTTCATTTATTTACAACTGATGAGTATCCATAAGGCCATTTCCAGTCTCGAATTTCTGGCATGTCATCCCCCACACGTCGAATGTAATGCGTGTGATCAATCAGCTTCCCTTCGACAAACTCTCTGATATAGGCGCGCATTTTGCTGAAGCGAGGGATCCGCTCTACAACATCCAACATGAGGTGAAAGCGATCAAGATCATTTAATACCACCATATCAAAAGGTGTCGTCGTAGTACCTTCCTCTTTATAGCCCCGCACATGTAGATTTTCATGACTCGCACGACGATAGGTCAATCGGTGAATCAACCACGGATAGCCATGAAAAGCAAACACAATCGGTTTATCGAGAGTAAACAAATCGTCATACTCAAGATCAGTTAAGCCATGTGGGTGCTCTGTATGGGGCTGTAAAACCATTAAATCCACAACATTGATCATTCTAATTTTAATATCTGGAATGTGCTTGCGCAATAAGTCGATCGCAGCCAAAGTTTCGAGAGTCGGAATATCTCCACAAGAAGCCATGATCACATCAGGCTCTTCCCCATAGTCGTTACTCGCCCATTTCCAAATTCCAATTCCTTTAGAACAATGCTTAATCGCTTCATCCATTGTTAAATAATGCAATGCTGGTTGCTTTCCTGCGATGATTACATTGACATAATTACGACTCTGTAAACAATGATTTGTGACAGATAGAAGTGTATTGGCATCGGGCGGTAAGTAAACGCGGATAACTTCCGCTTTTTTGTTGACCACGTGATCGATAAAACCGGGATCTTGGTGGGAGAACCCATTGTGATCCTGTCGCCAAACGTGCGAAGTCAGAAAATAATTTAGTGAAGCAATCGGACGTCTCCAAGGGATATGACGAATTGTTTTTAACCATTTTGCATGTTGGTTGAACATGGAATCTACCACATGTATAAATGCTTCATAGCAGGAAAAAAATCCATGCCTTCCCGTCAATAAATACCCCTCAAGCCATCCTTGACATAGGTGTTCACTGAGGACTTCCATAACGCGCCCATCTGGAGAAAGATGATCATCGTAGGAAAGAATCTCTGCTGTAAACATCCGATTAGTCGCTTCAAACAGAGCACTCCAGCGGTTGGAAGCTGTTTCATCAGGCCCCATAATGCGAAAATTTCTTTGATCTAAATTGGCTTTCATCACGTCGCGGAGAAAATTTCCCATAATTCGGGCAGATTCGGCAACAACAACTCCTGGTGCAGGAATATCAAGTGCATAGTCATTAAAATCTGGAATGCGAAGATCCCTTAGTAATTCGCCGCCATTGGCGTGCGGATTTGCCCCCATTCGCCTCTTTCCTTTTGGGGCAAGTGCTGCATACTCTGCGAGAAAGTGCCCCTTTTCATCGAAAAGCTCTTCCGGCTTATAGCTCTTTAACCATTCTTCCAACCGCAGCAAATGACTCGGATTTTCTGCTATTTCGGCAAAAGGAACTTGGTGGGAACGCCAGTACCCCTCTACTTTTTTCCCATCAATCTCTTTCGGTCCTGTCCAACCTTTTGGAGACGCCAAAACAATCATTGGCCATAGAGGGCGCTCTTTAAATCCATTTTCTCGCGCATCTTGCTGAATGCTTTTAATTTCTTCAATCACCAGCTCAAGCGTTGCAGCCATTAATTGGTGCATGTGTTCCGGCTCCGAACCTTCTACAAAATAAGGCTTATATCCGTAGCCAATTAAAAGACTCTGCAGTTCTTCACGGCTTATTCGGTTTAGAATGGTTGGATTAGCGATCTTGTATCCATTCAAATGTAAAATCGGTAAAACGGCCCCATCATGGATAGGGTTCAGAAATTTATTGGAGTGCCAACTAGCAGCTAGAGGTCCTGTTTCAGCTTCTCCATCTCCAATGACGCAGCAAGCGATTAAATCAGGATTATCAAAAACCGCCCCAAAGGCATGCGTCATGACATAACCCAATTCTCCACCCTCATGAATAGACCCTGGAGTTTCGGGGGCGACGTGGCTAGGAATTCCACCTGGAAAAGAAAATTGCTTAAATAATTTTTTTAAGCCTGCTTCATCTTGCGTTACATTGGGATAAACTTCACTATATGTGCCTTCTAAGTAAACGTTTGCAACCAAACCCGGCCCTCCGTGACCAGGCCCGGCCAAATAAATGACATCCAAATCATACATTTTGATTACTCTATTCATGTGCGCATAAATAAAGTTCAAGCCCGGGGTGGTTCCCCAGTGACCTAAAAGCCTTGGTTTCACGTCTTCAGCTTTTAACGGTCGCCTGAGCAAGGGGTTGTCGAGAAGATAAATTTGTCCGACGGATAGATAATTCGCAGCTCTCCAATAAGCATGAATTTTTCTTACCTCTTCAGGATCTAAAGGATTAAGAGGTCGTCCATTTTGAAGAGTCTCTACAGAGAATTCTGAAGATTGTTCCGTCATCGTTGCTTCTCGCTATTAAATATTTTGTTTTTTCTTAGGCTTAAACGAAAGCATTCTTTGCTGTCAAATTTTTCCATATTAATGGAGAAAATTTTAACTCGATTGAACATAGCTCTTTTAGTTTGAAAAAAATACGTCAAATATGGGAGTGTGGGTTGTTATCCTGCATATGAGGAGACAAGAATGCAATCAGACCCTTTATCAGTACCAAGATCAACACCGAGTCATCATTATGC
>NZ_JBFWIR010000095.1:0-7388 GCF_050255895.1 Parachlamydia sp. | reverse complement strand
TTGGAAATAGATCTGATTGTTTTTGATATACAAATTACGAACTTCATTAAAAATATTCACTTCACCCACCACATTTTGGGCAAATTGAGGTAAGTTGTTCTCATCCCAAAATTATAGATTATCGAATTGAGGGTTTGTCTGGCGCAAGTAACGAGAGACAACAGCCTTCAGCTGTCCTGTGATTTTTTCTAGCTGAGCACTTTCATTGATCCCTTCTTTAGAATCCGCGGTTCTGCTGACAATGTAACGAGCCACATCTCCATAAGTCACAGTTTTTCCATTTTGTGGTTTTAATTGATCTGCCCATGTTTTAGGAATATGTAGAATGATCTTGTGGTCATCCCCAATCCGACGTGCTCTGTAGAGTGTTTGCATTAACTCTTGTAGAGGTGTTGTTGCGCCTATGAAGAAGTGTACATCTCCTTTGCCAATCGGCTGGTCGACACCGCGAGTATCATTGGGTCCGTACAAGCAAACGTAATCTTCCGACAGTGTTTGACCTTTATAAGCGACAGGTTCTCGAGCATCTTTCGGCCAAATGAAAGGTGTGCCTAACTGAGGATGACGAAAATAGTAAGAATGGGAAGCTCCTTCTCGGGCTTGTCGAATCGTTTCAATCCATGCAAGCATATCGAGACCTTCACTTGAAGCTCCGCTGTTATTGACAAAACCTTTGGTTGTTTTGCTGTTTAAAACATATTGAAGAAGATGTTCTAGTGGTTTCTGATCGTCGTAAATGGAGACCGGAGTATCAATTCCTTGTTCAAGATTAAGGGTCATCCGTAACAAGGTTTCTGCTTCTACTTCACGTGTTGAAACTTTTTCTGTGTCCTTTTTTTCGTTAAACTGAATCTCATCTGAAATATAAGGAAGGGTATACGGATCCAGCGTTCCAGTAACTCCTCCAAAACTTTTTCCGTGGAACATATCTTGAACATTCGTGCTGATCTGTTGATCAAAACGGGTGATATATCCGCCATCGAAAATGATCTCATCTAATAAGTTAAAGCGATGAGACCACGCTTCGGGGGACTTTAAATATTGAAGCAATGATAAACGTTCCACATCTGTTTTCCCCGTTTGAGAAGATACGTAATCTTCAATTAGCTTCTTGTACAGAGTGGGATATTTATTTTGGTAGGTTTTGAGTGCTTCTGTCAAAAAGACTTCTGATTTATCTGTTAAGCTTTTTACAGGCAAGTATTCTAAATATCCTAAGTATTGGGAGACAACTAGATCAAATTCATCCCCAAATCGCATACCTGGAGTTTCATTTTTCATGACTTTAGGAACATTTAAAAAGCCGTTGTAATCGGAAAGTCCAAAATCATTACCCGACTTCATCGCTAACATTTGTTTAAATGTTTGAGAGAGCATTTGCTTAGCAGCAGCTAAATATTTTAAGCTATCGTCATCCTCATTCCACTCATTTAAAGCTTCAGGCCTTATGCTTGAGCTACCTGTTATGTAGTTAGTCCATTCGTCCAAAGGAATGCTTTGGACGATAGTGGCTTGCTCTGGCGATAGATATTCCAAAAATTTCGGATCTTGCTGGAGTAAAATGGCGGCTTCTTTCATGAAATTATCCATTTCATGTTTCACAAGAACAGATTGCGAGTCTTGGAATAAAGCCTGTTTTAAAGGATGAAGCTTTGAATCAGAAGCTGAATTCAAAATCAACTCACAAATCGAACGGGCGACTTTTCTGACAATGATATTGGGGGGAGATACAGCTCCTGTTGCTAAATTGACTTCATGTGAAATGTCATGTGTAGTATCGACTTCGTCACCAAAGAATTGTGTTTTGATCTTTAACTCGTGAGCCTCTCCATGGATAAGACGACTCATTTTCTTGATATAGTGCAATTTTTTCTGTACGACTAAAATCTGCACTCGGTTTTGCCAGGGGTTTTCGCTTAGCTCTCTTTTTTGTTCTTCAAGCTGAATCATTAAATTGTGAAGTGTGCAAATTTCTTCGACAGAAGTGACGACATAGCCGTTTTCTTTGACGACTTTCAAGAGTTGTAAGTACTTTTCGGCTAATAAGCTATGAGAAAGATTTTCGGATAAAGGCACCGAAAACTCTAAGTTAGCTTGATCAAATAAGGCACGGCTAGCTTTGTCTGCCGATTGTCTATTTCCTTTTAAAAGTGTTTCTGGGACTGTACTCACAACAAAATAGCCGAGCTCAGCAAGTATTTGTACAACAGAGGGGGAAATGACCGATGTTTTTCCGATACCCATGATGAGAGATGCCCATTGATTGGGATTTTCAGCAAAGGCTTTGATCGCGAGTAATTGGGCATGGCGGTAAATAAACCCGTCCCGCGCTTCTGCAACTAGACATACACGTGGGATCAAGCCATCTTGAATGCCAGCTTCTTCGTAACGTTTTTCATTAAAAGCTGCGTGTAACATTTGCAGGGCTTTTCCGGCTTCGGAAGAGCTTGGTTTTTTTACCGAAAGCAATCCTTGAGCCTTCTTCACCTGTAAGTAAGCTGTATATTTAAATAAGTATTCTGTTATTTTGGCATCAAAAGCAGCTAAACCTTCTTCTTGGCATGGTTTTTTATATAGACGCAGAATTTCGTTGAACAAGTCGTAGTCCGTGTAAATTTCGGGCTGTTCAACCATTCTTTGAATTGAGCTCGGAAGAGCCGTATCGGGTGATGTATGCTTGATCTCATTAAGAAGTTGCGTGCGCAATGTGACATCTTCGGAATACATAGCAGCGGCTTGTTTAGTTAGCCATTTTTTTAAGTTTTGAATCTCATTTTTGCTAAATTCTGTTTTACGGTTGATCTCTCCCTGCAATTTTTCTTTAGCTATTTGCAAGCCTATTCTGAGCTGTTTATTTTCTTCTGAGAGAGTCTTTTTGATTCCTTCCTCATCTTGAAAATACGTTTCTAAGCGCGCAACTTTTTGATTTAAAGCATCTAAGCGTTTTTGTAATGTTGCATCTTGAGGGGCGTGAAGACTTGGCAATTCGTTGCGGATCTTATCGAATCCGAGAGAGAGATCGGAAGCTTGAAAAGGTGCGATATGAAGTATTTGAGAGGGCTCTCGAGCTTTGATTTCTTCTTCAAGTTTTTGAATTTGCAGCATGTTTTGGGCTTCGCTACGAAAATCTAAAACTGAAAACTGGTGGGCTTCGGATTCCCTCAATAAACTCACAATTTTATGTGCTTTATGCTTATCGTAATTTCCGGATTCAATCATGCGACGTATCTGATTTAACTCTAAGGGACTAAAATTGTTTGTTTCTCCACTATTAACCTTGTCATCAAGAACAGCCAAAATAGCGGCTAATGAGGTCATCATCTCTCCTTCATTAACCTTACTGTGTGTTCCTTGAGTATCTAGAGGGATCCTCGCATCACCAACAAGCAATTTTAAATGATCTGTAAAACTTTTTTTTAATTCTTGAATGCGTTGAAGTTTATCTGTTTGGACATCAAATATGGCGGAAATAATGCCTAGGTTTCTTGCAAAAAAAGGAAGCTTTTTTCGGCTAGTTTTTAGCATGCTGCGCATTTCATCCGTGTCCATACCAAATGGGGTTTCTTTTAAACATAGTAGTTTGAGATATTCATGGGCAAATTTTGCCATTATAAGGTTCTCTTCACTTTCTTTAGAATCGTGTACTTCCCAATTTTTCGGGGCATTTAAGAATAGCTGTATCTTTTGAACAACATCCGGCTGATTCGCTTTTTTTGCCTCTAGAATAGCGAACATGAAATGGATGAAATGGCGGATCATAAATTCTGCATTGGCAGATTTTTTTGTGATCAATTCATCCACAGAAAACTTTTTATCTAAATTAGTCATCAAAAGGAACGTTAGAATATCAGAAGATGAAGAAGCTTTTTGGGAGGTGAAATAAGCAAATTCAGAAAATTTTACATCCAAAGTTTCTTCTTTGGATTCCAGCGATGCCTCATATTTCTCTATATATTCAATCATCGACATGTGTACGTAGTGTTTGATTTCATATAGTTCTTCAGCAGTCAAAGCCCCTTCTTTTAAATCGTGGGCTCTTTTTTGATAAATCTTATAAAGTTTCCCAATATGTTGGAGATTGGCTAAAAATTCTCCAGAATTTGCAGGTGTATAGAGGGTTTGACTCAGCTGATGCGTTTTCACATGCTTAATGGCGAGCTGAGCTTTTAATTGAAACGCAGTTCCTCGTAATGATTGAATCGCTTCCAGATCAAACAATCCCTCTAGATTTTCTAAAACGCGGACTTCTGATGCGGAAGTACTTGCAGCTTTTTTGGCTAAATTTAAATAGTGCTCTGCCATCCGATAATTTTTAATATGGGCGAAGTAATAAGCCAGGTAGAGAAATGCTGAGGGATTTCCCTCTTGTTTACCTTGTGAGTCAAAAGTGATCGTTAAAGGGGGCGCATGCGGAGGCAAAATGCTCTTCTCATAATCGAATTCTATTTTTGCGACTCCTTTATGACGTACAATCGGATAGGGATGAATGATAAATGTATGTGTTTTACCATTGGAAACGGGCAAAATAAATTTGTCCTGCATCCCTTCAAAGCAATCTAAAAAGGCTTTTGCTCCACTTCTTTCACGCAATAGCAGTTGTTCATCGGAAAGGTCTGTCAACCAGTGATTGCCTTCCCCAAGTTTTTCGTTGTGGTACACCCATTTACCCCTTCCTTTGCGTTGTAGAGAGGTGTCGCTATCTAAAAATCGTATTTCGGAAGCTCTTTGATTTGGGGATTTTGCTAAAAATAAGGTTGTTTCCGGATTGGCAAATGAAACGGCTTCTCGCATGATTTGACGCTTATCTAAGACAATGAAAAGCTTGGAAATAGGATCTTTGGCTTGTAAGATTTTTCCGTTTTTGTCTAGTTGGATCTCATAGCCACTTTCTTTAATTCCATCTTGAGGTGCATGTGCGTATACATATCCCTTTTGAGGGGTTTTCGTGTTAATCCATAGACCATTCTTGATAACCATGTGCTCAATGGCGGACAACTTGTTAAAATCTTCAGGTTGCTTTTGTGGCAGATATTGAAACCATTCCTTTTTCCCATGGGGGTATTGTGGGCGAACGGGGAGTTCTCGATAGATATGAATTTCTCCCGATGCCTGATTGTGATAAATGCTGAAGTTTTCATTTTGAAAGGAGAAGTCATAATAGTTTTCAAAAGGAGTGCCCCCTTTACGAAGCGTTGTTTTAATCGGATCTGTTCCGAATAAATCGCTTGTAAAACGTGCGAGGGCATGAGGGAGAGGAATCTGCTGTCCTTCAAACATGATCCCTTTTGCTTTAGGCCTAATATGTAAATTGTGAAGATCAATCTCAAAATCTGCATTGGAAAATACATTTTTTTTCATCTCCCAACCTGTACTAGAATAAGCAGGATCATTTTTGGCTAACCGGATCCACTGGTCGAAAAAAGGACTGACAAAAGTTTTGTCTTGCTCACATGCATCGTGTAAATAAGGGATGAGTTTTTCTTGAATCCATTTTTTTGCTTCCACATTGAATTGGGGAATTCCGACAGTGTTACTTGTAGTTTCAAAAATGGTGGCTGCATGCACGATATGAGCTAAGTCATCTGCAGAATATCTATCAAGAGGTTTTTTATAAGCCGAGTAAATCAATGCAAGGGAAGTCGTTGCTAAACTTTTTTCAGCGTTTTTTAAACTTTCAAATAGCCACTCCTCACCCGTTTTTTCGATGTCTCCAATTTGAATGGATGAATCAAAACGAGGGAGAGATTCAATAAGAGAATCCATATTGTCATCTTCCAGCTGTTTTGCATGCTCTGCGATGGTATCTCCAAGAAGAATTAAAAAAGGCGCGACATTATCTGCCTGGATTTTTTCTTCGATAAGCTTGTGAAGGTCTTCAGCTAAGATTTCAAAAAATAGAGGGTTTTTTTGAATTCCTTGCATGAGGAATCCGGGGCGAACAAGATTTAAAAGAATCGTTCGTTGAAATTCTGAATGAGAAAGAAGGTAGGTTTGGGTTCGGATTAAGTTCAAAAGTTCGTAGACGCTTTGGTAGGAAATGCCTTCTTTAGAAGCTATTTGAGCTGTATCGATAGTAAATTGTGCCGCTTGAGAAACTTGTCCAATCGGATCTCTCTGCAAATTTGCGGCTAAAAGGGTTGGTTCTGTATGCCCTTTTTGTTGAGTTAACGTATTGTCTTTGTCTGCATGATGACCTAAGGCTTTGGAGCGAGAAATTTTTTGTTCATCTTTTCGAGCTAAGTAGGTTTCCTCCCCTAAAAAGGCTCCTGCTTGTGGACGTGTATTTGATTGGTCGTTGTAAAAGTGATATTTCTTTTCATACTGCTTAAGTCCGTAAGCTCTTCCGCCCCAGATATTTGGTGCAAAACAGAGGGAGTCTCCTCTAAACGAGTGATCAATGATTTTAACACAAGGTGTTTCTGTAACAAAATCTCCGTACTCAACATCAAGCCGTCCCATCGCAGCAAGGCGTTTTTGGATGTCTTGATACTTAATTGCTTTGATCATTTCGCTTTTTTCACGGGGCGTTTTTGCTCCTTTATTGACAGCTTCCTTGACCAGCCAGTCCAAATAATTAACTCCCATAGCTGAGTTAACTTGTCCCTTGCCATAGAAAGGGTATAAGGTATATTCAGGCTTTAAAAGGCTGGAAGTCATGCATTGCACGCGGGCCATTGCGATCATATTGCGACTTTCTCTATCTTTTTGTTTTTTAAAAGAGAGGCTGCGTGAGGGACGGTCATACAAATCATAGCGGCAAGGCCACTTCAACATTCCTTGCAGATATTTTTGAATCTCGGAAATCTCTTTTTGATGGCTTGGGAGCCATCCAAAGCGATAATGAGGATGGAGTTCAATGATGCTTAATAAATCATGTTGATCTAGACGAAGGTTTCCAATTACAGAGATAATAACTTGAGATTTCAACATTTGGAGCAATTGATCTTGTGTGGGAGCTTCTTCTTGAAGTCTTAAAGCAGATTCCCAGATGTGTTTGTTGATATCCGCAATCTGTCGTGTGAAGGTATCTGTGTTGTTTTTAGGAACAGCCTTCCAGAAATTATCTGCAGAATTATTGGGAACAGGAAGTGTCTGCAGGATTTGGATGCTCAATTGTTTGGCTTCATAATACTTTTTCTTGTCGATCAATTTATCCGCTTTTTTTTGCAAAGAAGTTAGCTGTTCTAATGCTTCGGTAACCGCATTGTTCGACACGGATTCTCGTAGGTGGGTGAGCTCTTGTGCGTATGCAGCAAGAAGGTCTTCACTTTTTTGTGATTGAATTTCGAATTTTGGAGACATCACATTTGAAAGACCAACAACGGCAAAAGAAAATTCACCAGAGGATTTGCCCAAGCGGTTATCGATAAAGGAATCGCGACTAAGGA
>NZ_JBFWIR010000094.1:0-7631 GCF_050255895.1 Parachlamydia sp. | reverse complement strand
TGCAAACCTTTTTTGTCGCTGATATTTCCTGAGGTAATATGCGCCTGTAACAAGAAACCTTGTGTATCAACGGCAATGTGTCTTTTTCGGCCCTTAACCTTCTTACCTGCGTCGTATCCACAGAGCCCCCCTTTCGGTAGTCTTTACACTTTGACTATCAATAATTGCTGCACTAGCCTCTGCCACCCTTCCTAATACGATGCGCAAGTTTTTTCTTACATGCTCGCAGATTTTTGGGAAGAGTCCTTCCTTCTTCCATAACTTAAATTGCGAATAAACAGTTTGCCAAGGTGGAAAATCATAGGGAAGAAGACGCCAGGCGCATCCCGAGCGAAGTAAATAAAAAATAGCATCAAGCATCCTGCGCTTTCCGTATTAAGGTTTTCTTCCTTTGGGAGATCGCTTTTTCTCAACTAATGGCTTTATCAATTCCCATTCTTCATCCCTTAATTCACCAGGGTATCGTTTTCGTTCCATATTTTTTCCTCTATGTCGATAGCAAAAAGGATTAATATACAAAAAGTTAAATTTTAAAACACCCTCTTAAGTCTTTTGGAGCTTTTTACAGATTTTCTCTGTGTAGAAAAAGGGGATCTAGACATGGCATTCATGAGTGAATTAGATCCCTCTTGGAATGATGATTATCTCTCAAATATTTTACACCCCGAGGCTGCTCTATTTGCCAATCCATTAGCTCAATTCACTTGCGCTGCTGATTGTTTGAGCTCCTCAATAGATAAACCCCAAGATCAGCTTTTTTGGTGTGCTGGATGTGAAGGCAACCTATATCCGTTCAATGGGTATGTAGCACACCATATTAGCGGAATTCAGGCGAGCGCTTTGTTGGTCAATCGTGTGATTGCTAAGCTTCACCGACTAAGTTTGGTTAAGGGATTTGGCAAAAATGATTTTTGTGAAGCTAAGCCTATGCCTATCATCAAAAAGAGCCTTTACAAAACCCAACTATTGCATCCAGTTCCTCAAACAAGCGGTCCTTGTCACCCCTTAGGGAAAAGTGATGTATTATGGGGAAGTGGAAAAAGTTATCCGTAAGGAGGAGGGGACTTTGTATATTTAATCTGGAAAAAGAAACAATGCTGCTTGGGCTCTTTAAAAGCAGCTTCTGTTGGGACAAATAAATGAGGATTATTTTTTGCATTCCTACTTATTTTTCAAATGAGTCCAGAAGCGTACTCTGCAAAAGAAGCAAAGAATGAGGGCAAAAAGCTAGAGAAGGAAATGGTGAGCAAACCTTGGGATGAACTTAGCAACATTCCTTTAGAAGAGCTACAACCCTCGGATCAAAAAGGGAAGGTCTTTGATGCAAAGTTAGCTAAAAAGCAAATCAAAGATCAAAATATTCCAACAAACAAAGACGTTGAATTCATAAATGGAGCGGAGGTTCGTAAAAATATACAAGAGAACAGTCTCCTTGATCAGAATGAATATTTTCTTAAAAAAAGCTGAAGATATCTCTGCGAATGCAGATACATACATCCAAGAAATAGCTGAAGAAACTGCCGATTATGAAATTAAAAAATGTTATGAAACAGGATCTCCCTTTTCGCTTTCTCTGACTAAAAATCGCTCCGTACAAGTCATTAAACATCCTGAAGTAAAAAAGAATACGCGCGTTTGTTCGGGGCATTGGAAAAAAGGAAAGCATTATTGGAAAAAAGAGGCGAAAGAAGATGAGGATGCAGAAAGGAAAAGGCTCTCTCAAGATCCGACTGTTATGAAATTTGATGTTCAAATAAAAAATGGCAGTGGGATGCTAAAACACTACAAAGTTACAAGCGATTGGTGGCATTACGATAATGCAAAAACATGTGATGCCTTTCAATGGCAGGAGAAAAAGTTTCAAGAGCAAAGAAATGAAGAAATAGACTCTTGGGTTTTTGAAAATGAGAACGAAATATTAAATACACCTCAATGCACTTTTATCGGGAAGGACTGTTTAGAGCCGTCTGTCTCAAAATTAATTAACGGAGAGCAGATTTTTAGGCAATGTTGGAAGGAGAAATGGAATTATCTTTGCAAATACGATCGCAAAAAAGGATGTCAATTTCTTGCAAATCAAAATTGTACGCTCATCCATAAAGATTGCTTAGAAAAAAATACAGATGGTTGTTCTCTCTGGGAATTAAGCTATAAATGTCTATCTAATATCCAGAAAAAGTTTAAGAAGTTGGATGATAAAGAAATGTTCGGTTCGCAAGAAGAGGAGTGGGATACGGCTTTATCCCCAAATACCTCTTTTTCAAACGTTTTCTCAACGCTAAGCGTGTTTGAAGCAATAAAGCAAGACATGGAAAACTCTCAGCTATCAAATGACTATCAACTACAGATTTTCAAAGGAAAGAAATTTAAATGCGGTGTTAATGTTTCTGCTGATTTAATGTATGACTGTTGCTTTTCCTTTGGAGGCCTTACAAATACACTGAAGTTAAGTCATTGCAATACTGATGAGTTATCTTTGGGGGAGATGCGTGAGAAGGGATTATGCTATTATTTAGGGTATGATGAAAAAAAGATTTTAGACCTTTTGACAACTCGGAAAGAACATATTTTTTGTTGTTTCTCTACAAAATTGGCTCGAGTATTTCAAGAGCAAGCGAGAGAACAGCTGCAAATAGATTGGGGAACTCCTCAACATGCGGATTGCCGTGGTTTGAGTTCCGATGAGATTGCTAAGCTTGATTTTACTCGATTGGATCTTTCAGAAGCTTATGAAAAGCTTCCCGATACCACTAATTTAGAGCGGAAAACAAAAGACAAGGCAAAATTCGAAGAAAAAGCAGAAAATATTCAAAACAAACTTAAAGCAAGACTCTCTCAATGATTAGTAAAGTTTCGAAAATATTCATTGGATTTCTTTTTTTCTCATCACTTGAAGCCGGATGGTTAGATAGAAAAGCTGAAGGGTGGTGTTGGTATGAAGATCGATTTGCAAAAAAAGAAGAGGTTGAAGAGGAAGATGTTCAGGAGCCTTCTTTGCTAGTTCCCGATCTAAAAAAATCTTCTGACATATTGGCTGAAATAAAAAAGGACTTAGAAGAGAAATTAGCTGATGCGATTTTGAATCCCTCTGTAGAAAATCTTAAAGCTTATATGGATTTGCATAAACAATGGGTGGACAAGTCTGCTCAATTTGCACATAATTGGACTTATGTACTGTTAAATAATCCTGAACTAGATAACACAGTAAACCGTCCCGTTTCTCAATATGGAGTGCAGCTTGCGAAGAATATTGAAGCGGAGCGGACAAAAGCCTTAATTTCTAAAATTGCATCTGAAAATGGATTGTTTTTTTTCTATGAAGGAAAGAATAAGGTCTCTCAAGCCCTTGCGAAAGTCGTAGATTTATTTGTGAAGCAATATAAGTGGGAGCTTATTCCTGTTTCTATGGATGGGGCTATTATAGAACGTTTTCCTTCCTGTGCTAACAACAGGATTGCTGAAACTATGAACGTGCCATCATTCCCTGCTCTATATATCGTAGATCCTAAAACTAAGAAAGCTATACCTATAGCTTTTGGATTTGTGACATTAGATCAGCTTGAAAGAAACATTAAAGTTCAGTATCAGCGAATTAAAGAGTCCTAACGGCTTACAGAAATGCCAATGAGTATATTCGCAAATAAATAAACGCGGCGCCTTATTAGAAAATTTTTCTGAAACAAGATTTAATTTCCATTTAGTGAGCAGATGAGAGAAGTAAATGAAGGATAGATATTAAAAATAAAATCTGCTATTTTTCTTTCCCAAACTCGAAAAAATAAGCTATTTGTTCTTTGTTTATTCGTCCTTTTGCAACTTCTATGATGAGATCTTCAAAAGACTCGTCGTCAAATAAAATTTTAGCTTTATTTGCTTTCAAGAATAAATAAGATGCTCCAAATCCGGTTCGCTTATTACCGTCATTGAAAGGATGATTTTGGACAATGTGATAGAGATACGCGGCGGCTTTTTCATAAACAGTGTGATAAAGCTCTGTCCCAAAAATCGCTGCTTTAGGTGTTTCAATTGCGGATATTAGTAAATTGAGATCTCGAATCCCTTTTAAACCACCAAACTTGTCGATAAAAATATCATGCATTTCTTGAATTTATTCAAGGGTTAGATATTTAATCATTTTTTAGACAATCTCTTTAGGACATCGGCTTTTTCAACGAGAAGTTCTTTTAACAATTCGTCAAACTCATCTTTCTCTACATCTTTGTGCTTTTTTTTACCTTCGTCAAGACTTGGCAAATGTTCTATGACAAATTGTCTCAGACTAACACCCTCTTTGGCTGCTAACATTTTAATATAGGTATGTTGGTCTAAAGGGAAATCAATAGTTAAACGGACTGTACTTGGCTTGGGATTTTGTTTCATAGGAGTCTCCTTTCTTATAGGATACCGTATCGCCGTAAATAAGTCAACTGAACTGGAGCGAGATTCTAGAAAAAGGTTGATGGTTCAAAGTTTTTTAACAATAAAATATGAAAAGGTACTTTTTCTTTAAGAATTCGAAAAAAATTGATCTCCAATTTGTTGGCAGATTGTATTTATTTGATTGGTGATGCATGTACTGGAAAATTACCAGTGCGTTAATTCACAACTTCAACCACGAAAGGGTTAGAAACAGCTTAAAAAAATCTATAGAAATCTACTAAAATCTATTCAAATGAATAGATATATTAAGATCGGTGAAACCGCTAGACTTTTAGGTGTAAGCATTCAAACTCTTCGACGCAGGGAAGAGATTGGTTTGTAATCCCACACTTCAACACAGAGGTTAAGTTGATTGGATACAATCTTTCTCGGTTTTTTTCTCATGAACATGACCATGTAATTGAAAATGAGAAGGAGTTGGATTGGAGGGAATATGAATAAGCTCAACATTATGTTGGCCTATCTTTAAAAAAGCAGATTCCAAAACAAGATTGAATCCGACTCGCATCATGTAGCTTGCATTGCGATCATGATTGCCACGAATACAAATTGAGAACAAATGGAATGAAGATGTTCGACATCTCCAAGTCCAAAGTCACCAAGAAAAAAGACCTGATCTTCTGCATCAACATATTGATTCCAATTGTCAATGGGGCTTTTATTCATCTCCTCAACTGTCATGTAAGGACGACCAGCATACTTGATGATATTTTTGTGAGAGAAATGTGTGTCTGAAATAAACCATCTTTTCATATTTGAGCTCAGTGTTTGTGCAGAAGATCATTAAAGTCGATAATAGAGGAGAAAAAATCACTTTCCTTAACGTATTCATCAATGCCGTTCACGTGGATTAAAACAGGTCTTATGGAAATATTTTTAGGAAGAGCTAAGCTTTTGATTTTCTGTTTAACTTCATCAATGACGCTTTTTGTAATCTCCTGAGCGTTAAATTTGATTTCGCATAGATAACAGGTTCCAAATTTTGTTTGGATCATGTAATCAATTTGGCATCCCTGTCGATCATTCGCTTTACGCTGAAAAAATGGATTGTCATTCACAATTTCAGAAGGATCTATACCAAGGATTTTTTGTACAGCTTTTCGATTGCTAAGGACAAGATTTTCAAACTGCAATCCCATCGCAGATTGCCATTGAGGTAGTAGTTTTAGCCCTTGCTTTTCAATTTTCTTTTTATTCGGTTCAATATATTTGAGATAAAATCTTAAGTAATTATCCTTGAGTCGATAATGGCTTAATTTTGAATCTAGACCAGTCTTGAGATGCCAGGTAAAATCGCGAGAAACAAACCCTGCTGTGACAAGGTCTTCCATGTATTCAGAAACCAGGCTGTTTTTTTCAACCTTCAAGGCCGTGTAAATATCTTTAAGTTCACAAGGCCCATCTGCAAGCCTTTCAACGATGGTTTTGTAAGTAGCACTTCTAGAAGAGAACAAATCTGAAAAAATTCTTTCAAACTCACTAAAAAGAAAACCTTCTTTGCGAAAACACAACCTTTGGATATTGTTTTCAGCGCTTTGATTTGGCAAAATTTCTTCAAGGTAACGTGGAACACCTCCCATTACGGAAAGCACTTTAAGCTTATCAAAAGCTGAAACCCTATCTTGCTCGGCATTCCAAAATTCGTTACATTCATATAAAGGAAGCTCTTCCAGAACAATGTCTAATGAGATTCTTCCCATAAATCCCGTGCTACTCAGGATATTTTCTTCAATCCAACTGGAAATAGATCCACATAGAATCAAAACTAACTTTGGGTTGTTTTTGAAGTAGAGATCCCAAGCGGTTTTGAGTTTTCCAAGAAACGTGGGATCTTTTGAACCCATCCAGCTAATTTCATCTAAAACAAGAACAATTTTTTCTTTTTGAGCCTGTTGTGCTAAATGCCAAAAAAGATCACCCCAATCGTCAGCTCTTGGAAGAGGAATTTTCATTTCACGTTGTAGTTGACGAGCAAATTCTTCCTTTTGATCGGCTGCTGAAATGCCACTTGTCGGTGGAAGCCCAGAAAAAACATAATGAGGGGTTTTCTGAGCGAATTCTTGCGCTAGACGGCTCTTCCCAATTCGGCGTCTCCCCCGAATGACCACAAGACTAGCTGACTTCTTCTTAAAGAGTTCGTCGAGCATCTGAAGCTCTCTTTTCCGACCTACAAATGAATGCTGCATTTTGAATCCTTATTTGGTGATGAATTTATATTACCATTTTCCAGTCACCAAATCAAGAAAATATGATTTAGTGATTGACGAAATCCGCGTTCTTCCTGCATATTAGTGCCTTAACCTATAAGTGGTTTTTAGACCCCATTGGATGGACTACCGGCTTACTCTATGTCTTAGGTGTTATTGCCTTGGTTCAAAGACACAGCATAGTAAAAAAGATAAAAAATCATTCTAGTGTTATTGGACAATGAATAAGAAAGAATCAAGTATTACACTAAATTTTACCGAAACCCCATTCATACGATTTTTGAACGGAACACCGTTGTCACCGCCAAATACCATTTATGAATCTGCTTCAACGCTTCTCACTCAACTAAAGAAGGCTTCACCTAATGAAGTCTTCCGTAAACTTATTTTATACGGGGCTGTATCTGGTCAACACACCGTTCTTCCAGAAGCGACCTGGTTTGCCGTGTTTAATGATTTTTTCAATGTCTATTCTAGTGAATTTTCAGGGACAGAAAATAACCATGTTCAATTGCTATTGATTGAACTTCTCCAATTAATCTCTCAGAACTCTCTAGAAGACGGATGGAAAGAAATTAAAGAATTTTTGTTAAGACATATTGATGTATTCAGCGGATGGAATAGATGCTGGCAAAAAGACGACCTTGAAGAGCGAAAAGTATTTAGAGGAGAGGATGGAAATTATTAGACTTCTTTCGAAATTCCTTACGGCAACTCCAAATTGTATCCCCGCGATCAGGTTAAATCTTAAGTCAAACCGTTTTCTTCGATTTCTATACCTATCACTTATAATCTTAAATCTTTTTAAGCTGCCTATAACATTCTCATTTACAACTCTTTATGACGCGATTTCTCTCTTTTGTTGTTTTTCTTCCGCTGTTAATGGCTTCTTCTTACTTGTTTTCTTTGGTAGTTTTGTGTTGCTTTGTAATTTTTTTATACCTGTATATCCGCTATCCGTTATTCCAAAACGCTCTTTTGTCC